>NZ_NTTM01000032.1:0-148040 GCF_002560985.1 Bacillus sp. AFS018417 | reverse complement strand
TTTACATAACATATCATTATCAGCAGTAATCAAATCCCAGAAATCCGTTCATATCAAGAGTTTTCCAGCCTTCTGTTCCCTCCGCTGTATGCAGGATTTCATACATCCCTGTTACAACAGCATTAGGCAGTTTAAACCGTTTTCGTAGCCTGCATGAAATCCTGCATATCCTTAGCGTATAAAATCCGCGTTTTGCCGTCAGTGCCCCATCGCCATCAAGCTAAGAAAAGTAAATACCACATGCCTATCAACCTAACAGAACAGGTTGCCCCAAAACGATAAAAATGAACTTCGGTGCTATAAAAAACACAAAATTTTCGTTTAGGGGGTACTTTAAAATCTTAGCTTGATAGCGATGTGGTGCTACCCCTAATAGGAAAAACGAAAAAACTTTTTTAGGGAAAAAATCAAGATTACAACCAAATTTTTGCTAGTTGAGATACTCCTTTTATTATCTTTTCTTCACATAAATTACCCAATCCAAGTTGAATATGTGGATATTGTGGTACATATTTCGAGAAATATTTTGAGCAAGGATAAACTGCAATTCCGTGTTCATATGCCCTTTCAATTAGCATTTTTTCACTCATTTTTGTTTTAACTTCAATAATAACGAAAATTCCGGAGCTACCACCTTTTATTTCAACATAATTCTTAAAGTGTTTTAGTAATTCACTATTCAATAGATTCATTTTACGTTTATACAAAGCTTTCATCTTCCTTAAGTGTGAGTACCAATATCCTTCATTCATAAAGGTCGCCAGTGTTCTCTGATGAATAGATGAGGATGTTTGCTCAAGAAAAGGGAGTATCTTTTTATATTCACTTACTAGCCTCCTAGGTAAAACCATATAACTGACACGGATAGAAGGTAGCAGTGCTTTTGAAAAAGTTCCTAAATAAACCACCCTATCATTAGAATCTAAACTTTGAAGAGACGGTATAGGTTGATGGATGTATCGAAATTCACTATCGTAATCATCCTCAATAATATATCCTTCCACCCTTTTCGCCCATTGAATTAACTTTAATCTTTCATTGACGGGGATAGCTACTCCATATGGAAAGTGGTGAGTAGGAGTGACATATAAAAGTCTAGAAGGCGACTTTAAAAGGCGATCGACTTGGATGCCTTGTTCTTTTACCGGGATCGGATCAATGATAAATGACTGAAGAGCAAATAGTTCCCTTGCCACATCATATCCAGGGTCTTCTACTGCCAAATAATGATAGTCTTGCTTTAGCAACAGCGACAAAAGTAATAACAAGTGTTGTGTGCTACTGCCAATAATAATCTGTTCAGCAGAAGTATTAACCCCTCTTGATTGAAACAAGTAATCTGCTAGTACCTTTCTTAATTTAATATCGCCTTGTTTTTCTCCGTATGAAAACATGCTAGAGTCTTTAACGATTTTGTTTGTAAGCATTCTCCATTTTTTCAAAGGGAAGTTCTCTTGATCCACTGTCCCGATCTTAAAGTCAATAGTTTTTATGTCAGTTTGATTTTTTTCATGATGCTGTTCTCTAATGGGTTCATAATTAAGCGTCTCATCCGATATAGTTGCCTCTACAAAAAACCCCTTTTTGTTCTCACTTCGAATATATCCTTCCGATTGCAATTGTTCATAGGCTACCTGAGTTGTGTTTCTGCTGACCTCTAATTGGAGAGCAAGTTGTCTAATCGATGGCAACTTTGTATTCCTTTCTAATTTACCAGATAAAATCTGAGTACGTATGTATTGATAAACTTGTTGGTACATAGGAGTGTTACTTTCTCGATTGATATTAAATATTAGTTCATTCATCATTGAAATACCTCATCTGTCATTTGTGTTTATTGTAAACTGTACCTTTTAGAAATGACAGTATAAATGAATAATGAATTTAGAAAAAATTTTGATTTGGGAGATAACTTATGACAATATTTATGTACATATTTTGTTTGATTGTATGGGGACTCAACTTTATAGCAGTAAAAATTCAAGGAACTCCTGTCAGCTTGGAATTATCCTTAACTTATCGTTTAGTTATGACAGCCTTTTTATTTTTGATTCTTGTTTGGTTCCTTCAACCAAGAGGGAGGCCAACAAGAAAAGATATCCCATTTGTAATAGTTTTTGGTGTATGTAACTTTGCATTAAGCTACTTATGCCTTTATTACGCCACAGTTTTGAGTTCTGCAGCAATCGTAACATTGGTTTTTTCATTAAAGGTGATTTTGACCCCGATTACTCTCCGGATTTTTTTAAAAGAAAAGTTACATTCACGCGTTTTATTTGGGGGGATTTTGGGTGTATTAGGCGTATGTATTCTCATCTATCCGAATTTGAACAACTTTCAAGGGTCCAATGACATAAAAGGAATTATGGTTGCGATCTTAGGTACGCTTCTTACAGCAGTAGGTGATGCCAGCTCAGCACGAAATGCAAATCACAAGGTGAATCCTATCTACGCAAATGCCATTGGATTTACAGTGGGCAGTATATTGATGGGATTAATTGTATTATTTCAAGGACAAGAATTTATATTTCCAACATCGTTTTCATACTTATCTGTGTTGCTATATTTAACTCTGGTTGCTTCATTTGTAGCATGGTTATTCTATTTGAAGCTTGTAGAAAAAATTGGAGGAGCTCAAAGTGGCTATATGGTTGCACTTTTCCCGGTAATTGGAGGCATAGCTTCCGTTTTAATCGGTGAGTCAGATCCATCATTGTATTTGTTTGCTGGTTGCTTTTCTAGCTGTACTGGCGCTGCCATCGCATTAGGGTTTGGAACTCGGAAGCAAAATGCGAAATTATCTCTAAAAAGAGCTAATTAAGAAGGAATAAGTCTTGTGAACTTGAAAATAGAGCTCATTTATTTGGTTCTCAGATTGTTGACCAAGAATGCATGAACACTTAAACAAATGGAATATAGACTATAGGGGTCACCATACATTACTATCAACCTAAGAGGAATTTATATCCATAATTCATAGAAAGCGTTATTCTTTTTGTAGAAATATACAGAAAGGATGGCGTTTTTTTCATTTTAGGGGGAATTTTGTTTTGTTAGCTTGATAGCGATGGGGCGGGACCCCGATATAAATTTTTTAATCACATTTCGTTATTACAGTAAACATTCCTGTCATATTAGGTGAGTAATTCTTAAAATCATATTTTTCATAAAATTTTTCTTTTCCCTCTGATGCAAATAATCCTACAAACGCTTTATTTGGTGCGTTTTCTTTTAGATACTCTACTAACGCATTCATAATTTTTTTGCCAATATCCATTCCTTGATAATCTGGATGAACTACCACATCTTGAATGTAAAAGTAAATAGCTCCATCCCCAACAATTCTTCCCATTCCTATGGCCTTACTCTCATCCTTAACTGTAACGGCAAAAACAGAATTTTTTAATGATATTTCGGCAACATCAAAGTTCATATAATCTTCCCAATCCACAACTGAACATAAATATTTATATTCTTCTAATGTTGGTGCATAATTTGAGATTGTATATTGTCTTTCCATAAGTCCTCCCCTATCTCTCTATAATTTCAAGTTAGCATTTTTGCACTTCTTTTTCTTCCGAATGTTCAGATTTAAGTATATATCATATTCATGCAAAAGTTAACATAATCCCTCATTGAAGTAGAAGGAACATCTATGCTAGGAAACGTAAAAAAATTTAAAAAAGGATGAGCTTATAGGGGATCACCCCATATACACCTTGTTCATCATTTACATATCATAGTATAATTTCAAGAAATTGATAGCTAATCATCTATGTTCCACGCTAACGGGTTGGGAATGACAATTTATTCCCCTGCTGACGACTGACGAAGTCGAAAAGTTTTTTTGAGTTGGGATTTAATTATTTAACAATTTCGCTCCAATTGTTAAATAGTATTCATTTTTCCCAAACGCTTTACAAACCTATAACCAGTTACTTCGTAACCAAGGAATTTATATAGTTCGTGTGCTTTTACCCTTCTTTCACTTTTTCCACTTAGAAGATAAATAAAATCAGATCCTCTTTTCAAAGACCATTCTTCCACATATTTAATCAACGCTTTCGCAATACCTTGACCGCGATATTCTTTCTTTGTAACTAGCAATGTTATTTGAATCTTTTCATCGTTGTTTGTGTACGTTGTATGAATTGTTATTCCTATCATCCCTACTAAGTTATTATTATTTATTGCAACAAAAGTGTAATAATTTGGATTAGATTCGATACGTTCCATTCTTACTTTCATTTCATCTAATGAACTAGGATAACCTAAATCTGGCATTAAATCTGTAAATTGTTTGATGTCATCAGAATTATATTTTCTTATCTCCACTAAGGACCCCTCCACATTTTTTGTTGTTGCTACCTCTATTACAGATTTTGCGATACTTTCATCCCAATGATGTTAGCCAACTTGCCCTTTTATGGGTGAGAGTGTCAAGACATCTTCTGTGGTGTTAATTCCTCCTTTTTTATGATATTCGAATATATTATTTAATACTATCCCGTTTTTTTGTTCCGCTTCACAGAACATTAATTCTATCACGAGAGGTGATTTCGTTTATTTTTCAGACAAAAAGGTCGATGAAGTCATTAAAAGGCTTATAAAAGCCAATGAGAGCATTAACTTGATAACAAGTGGACAGCCAATACAAATGTTGTGGTAAATGAGGTCATTTGTGGTACAAAAAAAGGATAGAACATACAGAATTATTCTGCCTGTCACTATCCGCTTCTTTTATTCTTATATAATGTGTAACATTATATGTCTATTCTTGTTAAACCAAAGATTGATTCAAATTTCTTGAATCTAAATAAAAAAATCGCTATCCGGGTTTATCCCGCTATTCGCGGACAGTAAGACCCTCACCTCAAGATTCAGAGAGAAGCAAAGAAGATAGTTTGGGGATAACTGCCGGTAACAGCCCGGTTAGTTTCACTTTATTTCTCTTAAGCTTTCTCTTCAAATAATCGTGCGATTTCGATAATAACTTGAACAGCTTTTTCCATATTATCTACAGAAATATATTCAAATTTACCGTGGTAGTTTTCTCCGCCCGTAAAAATATTTGGTGTCGGCAGACCCATATATGATAATTGGGAACCGTCAGTTCCGCCGCGAATTGGTTGGATATTCGGCTCGATATCTAGATTTTTCATTGCTTCATAAGCAATATCAACGATTTCTTTCACTGGTTCAATTTTTTCAAGCATATTGTAATACTGATCATTCATCTCAAGAATGATATTTTCCTCACCATACTTCTCTTGCATCTGTTTTGTAATAGCTGTTATATTCTCTTTTCTAGTATTAAAATGAGCGCGGTCAAAATCACGAATAATATAGTTAGATTGACTTCGCTCAACATCACCATTTAGAGAAATAAGATGGTAGAAGCCTTCATATCCCTCTGTATGTTCTGGCGCTTCTTCTACTGGTAGTTGTCTGTGGAATTCCATTGCCAATTTGGTTGCATTGACCATTTTATTTTTAGCTGTACCAGGATGAGTGCTATTCCCTTTAAAAATTAGCTTAGCACCAGCAGCGTTAAAGCTTTCATATTCTAATCCACCTAGTGGGCCTCCATCCATTGTATAAGCAACTGAAGCTCCGAAAGCTTCTACATCAAAGTGGGATGGACCGCGACCAATCTCTTCATCAGGTGTAAATGCTACTCTAATTTTCCCATGTTTAATTTGTGGGTTATGTAATAAATAATTCATTGCTGTCATAATTTCTGTAATTCCCGCTTTATCATCTGCACCAAGAAGTGTTGTTCCATCGGTTGTAATTAATGTATGCCCTTGGTAAGATGGGAGCTCTGGAAATAATTCTGGTGTTAAAACAACACCAAGTTCCTTATTTAACGTAATTGCCTTACCATCAAAATTTTCATGAATTTGTGGCTTAACATTTTTCCCCGTAAAATCTGTAGCTGTATCTAAATGAGCTAAAAAACCGATTACAGGAACCTGCTTGTCCGTATTAGCAGGAAGCGTTGCCATTACGTAGCCATTCTCATCCATCGTTACTTCTGATAATCCAATCGACTTCAACTCTTCTACTAGTTGCTTTGCAAACTCAATTTGGCCAGGCGTTGATGGTACAGTATGACTTTCTGCATCAGATTGTGTATCCATCTGAACATATCTTGTAAAGCGTTCTATAATTTCCTGTTTCATTCTACTACACTCCTTTTTTATACATCTTTATTTATTATACGCCCTTATTACACATTTTTTTATTTCTTTTGACTTTATCTTTTAAATTCGCTGTTTTCGTAAGAATTATTGCTATCTTGACCATACTGATAAAGTGAAACTTCCATCAGTGGGTTTTTTTCATCCCCCACTGATGGTTAGTTGAACCAATCGGGCGCATGCCAGCAGTTGCCCCCCACCTATCTTCCTCGTTTCTCTTTGAATCTTGAGGTGGGGTTCTTACTGCCCGCGAATAGCGGGATAAAAAGTTGACTTTCAACTAGTAAACTGGAGTTAAAGGAGGGTTAACATGAAAGATGAATTAAGTATAAATATCTATTTAGATGAAACTGATACTCCGTTTTCAAGATATTATAGCTCTGATGATGTTCACCTAAGCTCTGACCTTGAAGATTTTCTTTTGTCAAAGCTACACAGTGGCAAAAAAAAAGAAGTAGAAATATTTTTTTTAGGTCAGAATGATTTTGATGAAAAGTCATTGAAGACTGCCACATTTAACACTTTTTCTAACCTCTTGAACGAAGAGGAATATACATATGCTAGAAATGTCAAAAAGGCTATTGTTTTGTTTGTGATTGGGATTATTGTTGGGGTAATATACTTGAAGCTTTCAAGTACTCATGCCTATACTGCAGGAGTATTAAGCATTGTGTGTTGGGTTTTTATTTGGGCAGGTACAGAGGTTTATTTTTTTGAAAATCGGGAAATTAAACAAAAAATTAGGAAATGCAAGAATGTTCTAAGTGCGAATGTGCACAAAAAATAGAAATTTAGTAAATATTTATATTTATGAAGCTGATTTTCAGATTCTATCTTATGCATCTATTTGGGTTATTATTTGGACTTGGAAATCATGATGAAGATTAATATCGCCATTGTACAGTAATATTAAAGCTATTTAATTTTGCCGTCCAAAATACAGTAGCCTTCTGTCTATGTAAATGACAAAAGGCTATTCAAGTCGTTTAAAAATCTAGTTGTGTGATAAGAATGGGTTTTTGAGCGAATAATAAAGTTGATTAATTCTGTTTTACTTGCATAATGAACAACATAATAAAGGAAAGTAAAACAATTGAAAGAACCCATAGCCAGGCCATCTTCATATTTCCAGAATCAATAGCTAGATAAATCGCTGTTGGAACCGTCTGGGTCTCTCCTGGAATATTACCTGCAAACATTAATGTTGCGCCAAATTCACCGAGAATCTTGGCAAAACTTAAGATACTTCCTGAGACAATGGCTTTTAAAGATAAAGGGATAGAAATAAAGAAAAAGACTTGCCATTCATTAGCCCCACACACTCGAGCTGCATCTTCAATATCATGATCTATCCCTTGGAAGCCAGTCTTTGCTGATTGATACATAAGTGGGAAGGCTACAACAATCGACGCGAGAACAGCTGCCCACCATGTAAAAATAATAGGTTGCTTAAAAATCCATTCAATAACTTTTCCAAGTATACTTTGCTTACCAAAGATAATAATCAAAAAGAATCCCACAACAGTAGGAGGGAGAACTAGAGGAAGCATTAGGATAGTTTCTACTATTACTTTTCCTTTAAATGACTTTTGAGATAATACTCGCCCCACCACAGTTCCTAAAATAATAACAACGAGTCCAGATATGATGGCGACTTTAAAGGACAATTGCAGCGGTGTTAGGAATTCTTGAAGCATTTAATCCCCTCAATTCGATGTAAAACCATATTTCTCTAAAGTCTTTATAGCATATTTACTTTGAAGAAACTTGCAAAACTCCATCGCTTCCGTACGATGTTTCGTATCCTTAATGATACCAACAGGATAAATGATAGGTGTGTGAGTTTGTTTATCTGCTGTTGCTACAATGTTTACTTTATTCGAAGAAAGAGCATCTGTTTTATAAACAACTCCAGCATCTACATTTCCTGTTTCTACATATGAAAGAACCTGACGTACATCTTTTGCGTATACAACCTTTGATTCAATGCCCGTCCATATGTTCGTACTTTTAAACGACTCTTTTGCGTACTGACCAGCGGGTACTGATTCAGGCGTTCCAATTGAAATCCTTTTAACTTCTTTTTTTGTTAAATCCCCAAAGCTTTTCACACCAGAAGCTGTATCCTTAGGAACGACTAACACAAGCTCATTTCCAACTAAATCAACACCATCTTCTTTAGAAATTAATCCATCCTTAACTAACGCATCAAATTTATCTTTTGCAGCTGAGAAAAATATATCTACTGGTGCTCCCTGTGCAATTTGTTGTTGCAATGCTCCGGAAGCTCCAAAATTAAACTTTAACTTTATATTGGAGTGATCTTTTTCAAACGTTTTTTGAAGTTCTATAAGAGCGTCTTGCAAGCTCGTAGCAGCAGATATAGTTAACTCTACTTTTTCTTTTTTCTCTCCAGTAATTTTTTGATTACTTGACTTACTGCTTGTATCTAAATTACCAGAACAACCAACTACAATCGCAATTGCGGCTACCAAAAAGAACACTGTTGTAAGTAACCTTTTCAATCCCTTTTTCATTTCTTTCACCTACTTTTCGTTATAACATGTCATATTATAAGGTTTCACGATTACACTAACCAAAAAAGTTTCTCTCAATAATTTTGGCATCAAATTGAAAAACAACGATTAATCCTAGATATAAAGCAAATAAATTCAAAAACCAATCTTTATTATTATTCCTCGTAGCCAGGCACTTAAATATTTCCTGAAATTGTTTTCGTTCATCTGAAGTAACAATAGGGCGTACTCCAAAATATTTCAAAACAAGATCAAATTTAAGATGAACAGCCAACGATAGCATATCTTTTAAAATCTCAATATACCATTCAATATCTTTTTCATTATAGAGTTTTACCAGTTTATCATGTAGCTCAGGAACAAATGACTCTGCATCAATTCCTTTTGTCTCTATTGTATCTATCATCTTTTTGATATCCATGAGATTCACCCTTTCCGAAAAGCTAACTAAAAAAACGCAAGTTAAATACTACCATTAATTCTATTGATTAACTTATAAGTAACATTAACTGTTCATTTCTTTTCTCCCGCTCTTCTTTAGATGCTAGGTCGTACTTTTTTAAAAGGTGAAATAGTTCATTTAATATTTGCTGTGAATGATTGCTCTTTAGAAATTCATGTAAGTCTTTAACCAAAAATTCGGATAAAAAGCATTGTTGAGTTTCAAGTTTATTGATTACATCTTCAGAAGAATGATCTACATTACACATTCCTATTAAAATCCCTCCTTAAAAAATCTATATACAAATCATCATCTTCTAGCTGAAAAACCTGATAATGCTTGAGTTCCTTACTATCCAATTTCACATGACTTATTACACACCGGACATTGATTAGTGAATTAAGTAATGAAAGATCGTCCTCATCTCGGATTAAAACAACTTTGGGATAAGGCTTTTTCTTATATCCCTCTACGAAAATGACATCTACAGAAAAAAAATGATATAGCTTAATCATTTCCTCGAGATTCCAATTATCAAACTTAGCACGTAGCTGTAAGACTCCATCTCCTTCCACACTAGAAACTACAGCACCTGCTACATGATGACGCATACTGTCTTTCGAGCTTAATTCATGATCTGGGGTTCCTCCATGACCATGATGTTTGATTGATGCAGCCTTTAATCCGTCTTTACTAGCTCTAAAAATTAATTTTTCTGTGAGCGTTGTTTTGCCACTGTTTTGGAATCCTACAATCTGCAGGATGGGACAATTTGTTCCCACGGTCATTCACTTCCTTAAATTTCTGTTTTCGTTTTATCTTCATAAGAAATAATCGCCGATTCCATTCATAAGAAACGAAAAATTATTTTAGCTAACTAGAAGATTAGCATAAAGAAATTTCCTACTATTTTTTTCTGATAGATTACCCTTTGTAGATAAGATCTTGAGCTAAAGATGTAAACATCTCTCCAACAAGAGAATCTTCGTCATATACGGACGAACCATCATTTTCTTCAGGCTTTGCAAAAGGTATTTGTGCTATCACTTCTGTTTGCAGTTGTTCTGCTAACATTTCGCCGCCACCTTTCCCAAAGAGATAGTTCCTTGAACCATCTTGTTCCTCATAATATGCCATATTCTCAACGATACCTAAAATATCATGTTTTGTATGCTTTGCCATTACCCCTACTCTGGAAGCAACAAACGAAGCTACATTATGAGGAGTAGTAACTATAATTTCCTTCGCGTGAGGAATCATCGCAGCCACATCAATCGCAACATCTCCTGTACCAGGAGGCAAATCAAGAAGAAGATAATCTAATTCTCCCCAGTGAGTGTTAGCAAGGAAATTTTGAATCCATTTGTTTAGCATTGGTCCTCGCCACATAACTGGGTTATTACTCTCTGTAAAAAATCCCATTGACATGATTTTAACGCCATGACTAACGACCGGAATCGCTGTCTGATCTATCATTGTTGGCTTTTGATTAGCTTCCATCATAGCTGGGATACTGAATCCATATATATCTGCATCTAAAATCCCAACCTTTTTCCCCATACGAGCTAAAGCAGTAGCAAGGTTAATTGTGACAGTTGATTTCCCTACTCCACCTTTTCCACTTGTCACAGCAATAAAGCGCACACCTGAATCAGGTCGCAGCATACTAGGCATGCCGGTTTCCGTTCTAGAATTTTTCTTTAAAGTCTGTGTTAATGCAGCTCGTTCTTCCAGTGTCATGGAGCCGAAGGCCAAAGAAACCTTAGAGGCTCCAATGTTTCGAAGAGAGTCTTCAATATCTTGTTGAATTTTTGCCTTTAAAGGACAACCTTGAATAGTTAAAACAACTTCAAGTTGAATCTGTGTACCATCAATTTGAATATTTCTTACCATGTTTAATTCCACGATACTTTTGTGCAACTCTGGATCTTGAACATGGTTTAGAGCTTTCATAATTTGTTCATGAGTAAGCATAAATCTCAGTCCTTCCTGTCTCCTTAATTTGTATACAAAAAAACCACCACGAGTACTCGATCCTAATGAAATAGGCTTGTGTACTCATCGTGGAATAGATTACTAGCAATACTTACTAATATACCAATCCAACCATTTATAACATAAATAAAATGATAACAATCCATTATTACCATTCCATCTATTCTAATCATTACAATTTATGAAAAAAATCCCCGCTTTTACCACCCGTTTTTTGAACCAAATATGTTTCTTTAATGACCATTTTTTTATCAACGGCTTTGCACATATCATAAAAGGTAAGAGCAGCGATAGATACAGCGGTTAACGCCTCCATTTCCACCCCTGTTTTACCACTACATTTTACTGTAGCTTGTATAATTAAATCATATCCATCGATTTTCTTTTCATAATTGAACGTAAAGTCTGTTCCTTGTATTAATATAGGATGACACATAGGAATTACATCAGCTGTTTTTTTAGCACCCATAATTCCAGCAACTTGTCCTACTTGAAGTGGATCCCCTTTTTTCAGTACCCCACTTTGAATAGCTTGAAATAATTCATCAGATAAAGAAATTGTACTCTGTGCAACAGCTGTCCGTATTGAAATATCCTTTTGAGAGATATCAACCATTTTGGGCCTTCCCTCTACGTTCCAGTGTGAAAAATTATTCATAGTTATTCTCCTTAATGTACTGCGTAAATGACTTTGAAAGATGCTATATTTAAGACAAAAACCAAACAATATTATCCTCCACTTACAGGAGGGATAAACGCAACTGTATCTCCATCTTTTACAATATCCTCGTCAATTGCAAATTCTTCGTTGATAGCCGTCATGACTTGATCCAAAGATTGTAAACGGTAGCTATCCTTGAGCCATTCTTTTAATTGATGAACACTTATCTCTTTTTTTTCTATTATTAATAATTGGTCTGAGCCGATTTCCTCTCGCAAATTGGCGAACAATAAAATTGTAATCATCTTCTCACTCTTCCTTCTTTGGTTCCCCTTCCGGGTATGGCGTATTTTCGAGCTGATCTCCAATCCACATTGTTCCATCTTCCCAAAATTCTTTTTTCCAAATTGGGACGATTTGCTTAATGCGTTCAATTGCGTATTCATTCGCTTCGTAGGCCACTTTACGATGTGGCGACGAAACTGCAATTACAACTGCAATATCCATTATTTCTAGTCGTCCCACCCGGTGTGTAATTGCTATTTTTGCATCCGGCCACTTTTTCTTAATTTCTTCACCAATTTGAGTAAGCATTTTTACTGCCATTGATTCGTATGCTTGGTACTCTAGATGTAAAGTTCGTTTTCCTTTTGTCAATTCTCTTACTGTTCCAATAAAGGTTGTAATGGCACCTGCTTCTCTTCTTGCTACCTTATTCGTTACTTCTTCGACTAAAATAGGAGTATCTACAATTTCAAATAATACTTGTCCCATCAACATGATCCTCCTCTTGTTTTAAAGCTCCATTATTTATAAGATGGAATAATATTGCTCCAAGGCCATTCACTTCCTTGATTATCTTCTAATAAGAGAATATCTACAAACATCCCTTTTTTATATCCTCTTGTACCGCCTGGGAGTACGATAAATGCGTTTGATTCTGCTAATGAAGAAACCGCACTAGACTTATCAAATCCTGATGGATAGACGATTAATTGTCCTTCGTTATATATGAGCTTTGCTCGTACAAATCTTGTAAATGGATTAGGTTTTAAAAAATTTTCTCCCAGTAATGCTTTTTCTCTTTTTAAATGTGGCTTTTCACTAAACATATAGGTACGAATGCTAGGTCTTACGAATAACTCAAAGCCTACATAACAAGCAGAGGGATTACCTGATAATCCAAATAATAATTTTTTATTTAATTGTGCTACGGTAGTCACGCTGCCCGGCCGCATTGCTACTTTGTTAAAAAGAACCGATGCCCCTAGTTTTTCGTAGATAGCTGGCAAATGATCATAATCCCCTACCGAAACACCGCCGGTTGTAATTAACATATCCACTTGACTTAACGCTTCTTTTACGGCTGTGAAGCACGTATCAAAATCGTCACTAAACTTCCCAAAGTATTTCACTCTTCCCCCCGCTCTTTGAATTTGGGACAATATCATGTACGTATTACTATTTCGAATTTTCCCAGGTTTTAGCGATTCATTTACATCAAGAAGCTCACTCCCAGTCGCTAATACTCCAATCATAGGTTTTTTAGCAACTGGCACTTCGCTGTAACCAAATGTAGCAAGGAGAGCTGAAATACCTGGATTAATGTAAACTCCTCTCTTCGCAAGAATCGTCCCTTTACGTGTATCTTCACCTTGAAAGGAAATATTTTCTCCTTTTTTGAATGAGCGTTTCACTTCCATATAGATTTTACCGACATCCTCATATTGACGGGTCAGTTCCAGCATCACAACCGCGTTACATCCTTCCGGAATTTGTGCCCCCGTCATGATTCGAACCGCTTGAAATGGCCCTACCTCTTGAGGAAATATGGAACCTGCCCCAATTTCGCCGATTACTTCGAATATAGTTGGATTCTCATAACTTGCCCAGGCAGTATCTTCTGCCCTAATAGCAAATCCATCATATGGTGAACGATCGAAGGAGGGAACATCATGATCAGCTACTAAATCCTCGGCTAATATACGTCCGTATGCTAATTCAAGTGGTACCAGTTCTTTTAAACCATGGTTGGCAAATTCCATTACTTTATGGACGGCCTCTCCAACTGCAATCGGTATTCGTTTTTCTATCATTTTCCTCACTCCTTCTGTTACCCTAATAAACGATAGTATATTTTTTTCGCTTTTTGAATTTCATTTGTCCCGTGGATAAATACACGCCCATCCTGAAACATGACCAAACGATAATCATCTAGTTGGCAAGATAGCAAATACGGGTTTCGATCTACTTTCCCATGTTTTTTTAGTTGTTTTTCTAAATGGTCAAAATTGTAACGACTATTATGCGGGGGTCTAATTTGAACCGTATTTCTCCCACATAAAACAGATGTCTTTGTTTGGTTTTCATAAGATAAATAAGGATAAGTTCTATGCGTTCCGCACGAAGGACAATTGTCCGTTTTAATCTTTTCTAGTTTGACAGAATGGTGTTGATTACTCCATATATCAAACATTAAAAAGGTGTTTCTAATTGCTGAAAAATCTTCTACTAGAATTTTGAATGCTTCCACCACTTGATACGCTGCCACCATTTGGACAGCTGGACTAATGATTCCAACAGTGTCACACGTCGCTCCTGTAACCGGAATACTTTTAAGTACACAATGTAAGCACGGTGTTTTCCTTGGAATAATGGTATAGCTCATGCCATATCCCCCCACACAAGAACCATAAATCCAGGGAATATCATATTTTTGTGATAGATCATTTATCACAAATCGAATATCAAAATTATCTGTTGCATCAATGATTATATCGACGTCGCCTAACAAAACTTCCATATTCTCTATCCTTGCATCCATCACTAAAGCATCAATTTGTACCTCTGAATTGATTTGTTTTAAACGATTCTGAGCTGCAATTGCTTTTGGTAATTTTTCTGTTGCATCTTGTTCAACGTAAAGTTGTTGTCGCTGTAAATTACTCCATTCTACGTAATCACGATCAATGATCGTTAACTTTCCGATACCTGCACGAACCAACGCTTCTGCGCTTGCACTTCCTAATGCACCTGCCCCCACAATCAACACATGCTTATTTCTAATCTTCTCTTGTCCTTTACTCCCAATAGGAGTGAACAACTGTTGTCGTGAATACCGCTCTATCATTAGAAAGCCTTCCTTTCTTTTAAATAATTCTTGTTCTAAAACATCCCATTAATAAAAAAAATCTGCTTCATATGAGGTTGTTTTTTTACTCTTTCTCTATATGACTTTGTTTCTGATAACAAGAAAAGTAAGCAAATCCAACAAATCCAGCTCCACCAATTACATTTCCTATAAAAACAGGAACAAAATTCTCTGCAAGATCTATCCATGAAAGGTGACCCGCAAAAATAGCTGCTGAGATTACAAACATATTTGCTACCACTTGCTGAAATCCAATTACCACAAATGTCATAATAGGAATCCAAATTCCGATAATTTTCCCAACAAAATCGTTAGTTCCATGAGCCAACCAAATTGCAAGACAAACAAGCCAGTTACAACCGATTGCTGAAATTAATGTTTTCCCAAACGATTCATGTAATTTCTCTTGAGCTATTGCTACTGTTTTATTTAAATATGCCCCCTCCGTCAATCCGCCAAGGTGACCGAAAAAATAAGCTACGAAAAGTGCACCAACAAAATTAGTTAAAGTTATCCAGACCCAATTATGTAACACACTTTTCAATGAGATTTTTCGTGCATACAAGGCCATGGACACTGACATCATGTTTCCCGTAATTAATTCTCCTCCTGCCAGGACAACGAGCATAAGCCCTATAGGAAAAACTGCTCCTCCCAAAAAATTTACTAGACTTCCCCATTGCTCCGGTAAATTACCAAGAACTCGAATATTAAGCAAAAACCCTAACGAAATGAATGCTCCTCCTAAAAAACCAAGAATAAGCATGGCGGATAGCGATTGCCTTACCTTTTGAACACCGGCTTCAATCACAAGCTCAGCGATTTTTTCCGGTTTATGAAATGCCATAACCAATTCCTCCATTTTCTCAAATAAAAAAACAGCTTCAAGAAACCCTTAACATAGTAAGGATTTTTGAATGCTGCTTAATCTCCCTGCACTTCTCTTACAGAGATATCAATCATCACTTTTACTATAAAATAGAAAATCTACAGGACTTGCACACTTTCCACTTCGTATATTCAAGCGTTATCTGCTATAACAAAAAGAATCTACTAATAACCTTCTTTCATAGTGTTTTGAATTTTTCCTAACATATCATTTATTTCTCATCCACCGATATGCGACATTTCAATTTTTGGCAATGTCTTTTTATTTGTGTTGCTCAACCGTTCATCTGAATAGCGATCTGAACGATTATTCCAAATGTCACGAATAACATCGGTAATCTCCTCATCGGTATACCCAGAACGAAGTAATTCTCTAAGATCATTTCCTTTGGAAGCAAACAAACAAGTATATAGCTTTCCTTCTGCGGAAATACGAGCTCTTGTACAAGATGAACAAAAAGAATCTGTTACAGATGAAATAATTCCTATTTCCTCGTCACTACCGATATAACGATAGCGAGTGGCCACTTCCCCAGGATAGTTTGCTTCAATTCGTTCAAGCGGCATAACTTTATGAATAGTCTCTAATATCTCTTGTTTAGAGATTACTTCGTCTAATTTCCAGCCATTAAAATTCCCGACATCCATATATTCAATAAATCGAAGAATATGCTTATTCTCTTTAAAATATTGCGCCATCTGAATGATGTCCTGTTCATTTTTTCCTTTTTGGACAACCATGTTCATTTTGATTTTCATCCCGACTTCCGCTGCAGCCTGTATTCCTCCAAGAACCGTTTTTACTTTACTTCTATTACCATTCAAATAAGCAAAGCGCTCTTCTTCCAAAGAATCCAAACTAACTGTCACACGTGATAAACCCGCCTTATATAAATCACCAGCAAACTTCTTGAGTAAGGACCCATTTGTAGTTAAACCAATATCCTCTACTCCATCGATTTTGTTGAGTCGCTCGATTAGCTCAGGAAGATTTTTCCGAAGTAAAGGCTCTCCCCCAGTAATACGCAACTTTCTTACACCTAAAGAAACGAAAATACGTGTTATCCTTTCAATTTCATCAAAAGATAAAATTTTATCATTAGACAAAAAAGAATAATCAGGACCAAATATTTCCTCCGGCATACAATATCGACAGCGAAAATTACAGCGATCGGTAACGGAAATACGTAAATCCCTTAAAGGACGGTGCAATTTGTCTAATGTGACAGATTTCATGTTTATTGCCTCACTTCTGCATATTTTATAATTCCGTACAAGTTTTATTTGTTAGCCAGTTTGCATTTATTTAATATTTACAACCCGCTCTGGATGAGTATATACATTTAAAGATTGATTACGAATAAATCCTATTGTAGTAATACCTAACTGTTCTGCTAGCTGCAATGCTAACTCAGTTGGAGCGGATTTTGACAATATTACTTCGCATCCAATTTTTGCGACTTTCAATAGGATTTCAGACGATATACGGCCACTAAAAACAATAATTTTATCACCAATAGAAATGTTATTTTTTAAACAATAGCCGTAAATTTTATCTAAAGCATTATGTCTTCCTATATCCATTCGACTTAAAACAATCCCATTCACATCACATAAGGCTGCATTATGAACCCCGCCCGTATGCTGAAAAGTGAACGCAGATTGCTGCATATCATTCATTAACCGAAAACAATCTTGGGCAGAGATTTTTACGCGAATATCATTCATCTTCTTCGCAGTCAGCGCATCGTTTGCGAAAACAAATCCTTGTCTACTCATTCCACAGCATGAAGTAATATAACGTTTATTTTGGATGTCACGATAATAAGGATTGATTTTTGTCGTTTTTACATGTACATATCCTTCTTTATCCTGTACCCATATTTCATCAATATCTTTATACTTTCGGATAATACCTTCAGATGCTAAAAAGCCTATTACCATATCTTCAATATATTCTGGAGTACTAACCATTGTAACAAATTCCTGTCCGTTAATTTTAACTGTAACTGGAAACTCTGTTACAATGCTGTCCTCTATATGTTTAAACTCCCCTTGCTCATAACGGAAAATTTCCCGTTCCACCTGTATCGATTTCACGATCAGTATCCTTCTCTCACGTTATATTTTTATCAAAGACAAACACTGAAACTGCAATATCTTCGTCCACTTTCATATCCGAAAACAGGTGAACTAATTTCGCCCCAACAAGTTCCTCCAAATGTTCACGAGAATTAACAGCATAAACCTCCTGAATCATTTTCGTTCTAGCCATATGAACCATTTCCGCACCATCCATAGTTCCCGAAATAAATTTCTCAGTAGGTGTCAAATTCCCATAAAGTGTGGCAATAGCCATATTCTCAGCAAATACAGTATGAATTCGTTCCGGCCCTTTACCAAACAAATCCTTTCGAAGCTTTCGTATCATATCATTAAATTCATGTACCATTTTTGACATACTCTCATTCCTCCCCTGTTCATCAACAATAACTTTTCACATATTGTTTCATCATAACTATTCTACCAAAATGACCTTTTCGTCTGAACTATTCACGCAAATAATGAGACGAAAAGGTTCATCTTTTCGAATTACCTCAACATGCATACAACGTATGAAATACTATTATTGTTGTTTACCTATTCGTCTTTTAACCCTTTACCCATACCTTTTAAGAAATGAAGACCAAATCCAATAGCACGGTTAATATCTGGATCTTTAAGTACTTTCATCAAATCTAATATTCCTACTTTTTTATTACTTTGCAGATGCTGATTCCCTTCATCCATACCTGTTAATACACTGCCGATAAGCTTTTTAGTAAGTTCCGGATCAAGTTCTGTTAAAGCTCCTGCAGCGCCCATCATATTATTTATTAAATTTGTAACCGGTTCACGAGTGACTTGACCTAAAACAATTTTTGCGATTGGTTCTTTCGCTTTAAGCATAGAATTTGCAGCTTCCAGCATCCCAATATCATTCAGTTCACCTACTATATTAAACATTTGATTTAAAGCTTCTTCATTATCAACTAAGAGTAGCTTTAAATCTTCTAGCTTTTGTTGTTTTTGTTCTTCCTCAGTTAGCTCATTCTTTTGAATAGCTTTAATAGGTGCTGCCATATTCTTTTCTCCTCCCTAGTTATCCGTTAAGTGTACGTATCCTGGACGAGCCCACTTACGATTTACCTCAATCCCATTTTGAGGGTGACGCTTTTTGTTACGTGGGTTCGTTTTTGGCATCGGATTTTCACCTTCTACTTGTAACACTTCCATACGAACTTTCGTTTGTTTATATGCAGGCGTATTTGTACGTTGATCGACAGCTGGACCAGTTAAGAAATTAATCGCCGTTTCGTTATCTGTCGAGTTCATCGGTAAATAAAGCTCATTCGCTTTTACACGATCCGTTACAAGTGCACGTAATTTAAGTGCTCCAAAAGGAGAAACAAGGCGTACTAACGAACCAGTTTTAACTCCACGTTCTTGTGCAAGTTCTGGAGAAACTTCAACGAAAACACCAGGTACTTTAGCTTGAATACCATTTGATTTATTCGTCATGTTACCTTCATGGAAATGTTCAAGCATACGACCATTATTAATGTGAAGATCGTATTCCGCTGGGAATTCAGCAGGACGTACCCAATCAGCTATTGCAAAACGAGCTTTTTTGTCTGGGAAGTTAAATCCATCTTTGAAAAGAAGAGGCGTATTCGTTCCATCAAAGCTTCCCCAATGGAAACTGTTCCACCCTTCAAGCACTTCATAATTTGCGTGTGCGAAAAGTGGTGATAAACTAGCCATTTCAGCAAAGATTTCACTTGGATGATTATAGTTCCAGTTTGCGCCTAATTTATTGGCAACCTGTTGTACAATCCACCAGTCTGGTTTCGCATCTCCTAGCGTTGGAAGTACTTGATATAATCTTTGTACACGACGCTCTGTATTTGTAAAAGTCCCTTCTTTTTCAAGAGATGGCGCTGCTGGTAATACTACATCTGCGTATTGAGCCGTTTTAGAAAGGAACACATCTTGAACGACAAAGAATTCAAGGCTTGATAGAACTTCATGTACATGATTTGCGTTAGAGTCTACAAGAGCCATATCCTCTCCAACAAGATACATGGCTTTCATTTTTCCCTCTTCAATTGCGTGAAGCATTTCAATGTTATTTAGACCTGGTTTGTTCTCAATTTTTACCCCGTAAGCCATTTCAAATTTCGCACGTTCTACGTCGTCAGTCACGTGCTGATATCCTGGAAGCCAACCTGGGAGAGTTCCCATATCACAAGCACCTTGCACGTTATTATGACCTCGAAGCGGGTATGCGCCAGCACCTGGACGGCGATAATTTCCCGTTGCAAGAAGTAAGTTTGAAATTGCAGCGGAAGTATCTGAACCACCAGTATTTTGAGTTACACCCATTCCCCAAAGAATACAAGTACCATCTGCATCACGAATCATCTTCGCCATTTGAACGAGAGTTTCTTTTGAAATGCCTGTAATCTCTTCTGCATATTCAAGCGTATATTCTGCAAGACTATCTTTGAAATCTTCAAAGAAGTTTACATTCTCGTCGATGAACTGTTGATCATGCCAACCTTGATCAATCATATATTTCGTAACAGCCATTAACCATACTTGGTCTGTTCCTTGCTTTGGACTGATAAAGATATCTGAACGCTCTGCCATTTCAGTTTTACGAAGATCCGCAACAATTAGTTTTTGACCGTGAAGTTTATGCGCACGTTTCACACGAGTTGCTAATACTGGGTGACCTTCTGTTGGATTACAACCGACGATAATAACGAGACCTGATTGTGCAATATCTTTAATCGTTCCTGCATCTCCTCCCATACCAATTGTCCGGAACAATCCATCTGTTGCTGGCGATTGACAATAGCGTGAGCAGTTATCAATGTTGTTCGTTTCAAACACTTGTCGCGCTAATTTTTGAATGACATAGTTGTCTTCATTCGTAATTTTAGAAGAAGAAATAAAGCCGATAGAACCTTTACCATACTCCTCTTTAATAGATCCCAATTTATAGGCAACTACATGAAGCGCTTCTTCCCAAGTTGATTCAACGAACACTCCATTTTTACGAATTAACGGTTTCGTAATTCGTTTATCAGAATTAACGAAATCCCAACCGAATTTTCCTTTTACACAAGTAGAAATTGCATTAACTGGTGCCTCAGAAGTTGGTTGCACCTTTAAAATTTTGCGCCCTTTCGTCCATACTTCAAATGAACAACCTACACCGCAAAACGTACATACTGTTTTCGTCTTCTTCGTACGAGTGTCGCGCATCGCAGCTTCTACTTCTGACACAGCGAAAATACCGCTATATCCAGGTTCCACCTCTTTAATAAGATCAACCATAGGCTCGAGAATATCTGGTTTTAACCCTGTCATAAATCCAGCTTCACCGAGCATCGATTTCTCCATTAATGCATTACAAGGACAAATTGTTACACATTGACCGCAGCTTACACATGAAGAATCGTTAATATCCACTCCTTCATCCCAAATAACACGCGGGCGCTCTGCCTCCCAATCAATAGATAACGTTTCATTTACTTGTAAGTTTTGACACACCTCTACACATTGACCGCACGCGATACATTGATTCGGATCATAGCGGTAAAATGGATGGGATATATCAACTTTATTTACATCAACTTTTGGTTCGTAAGGATATTTTTGATGCTCAATTTCCATTAATTCTGCCGTATTATGCAATTTACAATTCCCGTTATTGTTGTCACAAACCGTACAGTAAAGTAAATGATTTTCTAATAAGCGGTCCATCGCCTCATGTTGCGCTGCCTTCGCACTAATAGAGGATAATTCAATATTCATACCGTCCTTTACTACTGTAGAACAAGATCGCACAAGCTTCCCATTCACTTCTACAATACAAGTATCACACGTTTGAATCGGATCCACTTCCGGCACGTAACAAATTTGTGGATGTTCAATTCCGTTCTCATTAATAATGCCTAGTATAGTTGAACCAGACTCAGCACTATATTCTTTTCCGTCAATTGTAATATGAACCATGCTGTCGTTCATGGTTACTCCCCCTTTTTGAGAATAAAAAAACTCCACCACGAAAATATACGCACCACATTTTTGGTACGTTATCATCATGGTGGAGTAGTTTATTAGCACATCTTGCTAAAATACCAATCCATTTATTTGTAAATAAAATGATAGAGTCGTAACAGGTCATATCACGTTTCCATCTTTAACACTGTAATTATAGCGTTTAATCAAAAAATACACAATATAAAAATCATAAAAAAGTCACAGTACTTAATACTTTTTGGATATATTCGTTTAATCACGAAGCCATGCGTTGACAAGCATAATTGCACCGCATGCTGCTGAGCTTTTGGTTAATTAACTTTGCAGCCTCCATCCGTTTCAACATAGGAGAAAGAAAGCATAGATCTGCATTTTATGCAAAGTTATACTTCATATCACACATTGTTTTATATCAAAATCAATGTGCAATGCTATTTTATTATCTTTTAAATAACTTTATTATTTTTTAAACACCTTTATTATTCTTGAACAGCCATACGAAGAAAGCGTTCATAAATACCTAAGAACTGGATTTAATCTGAAGTCTTATTTTTATCGCAAAAAAACAACAATCTATCCGAAAAGAGCCTTTAAATTTCAATGAACACTCTAAAAAAACAGACCTTTGTTACAAAACAAAGGTCTGCTTTCCTATATTATTCACCTAAATCAACATTGTGGTACACTTGCTGAACATCTTCTAAATCTTCTAATGCATCAATCATTTTCTCAAATTTCACTTGTGCATCTTCTGGAAGTGTTACTTCATTTTGCGCAAGCATTGTTAGTTCTGCAACTGTAAATTCCGTTATACCAGCATTTTTAAATACTTCTTGCACCGCATGGAACTGATCCGGTTCTGCATAAACGATAACTGCTTCCTCTTCTTCTAAAATATCACGCACATCTACATCTGCTTCCATTAAAAGTTCAAGTGCTTCATCTGCTG
Source organism: Bacillus sp. AFS018417 (assembly GCF_002560985.1). NCBI lineage: Bacteria > Bacillati > Bacillota > Bacilli > Caryophanales > Bacillaceae > Bacillus > Bacillus sp. AFS018417. The sequence goes on along the minus strand of NZ_NTTM01000032.1, from coordinate 125,121 downwards.
TTTTGCCTTCAAGACCAATTACAGCTGTTGCATCAAACATATACGCTACTGATCCGTTTACTCCCATGTTACCAGCGTTTTTACTAAACGCAGCACGCACATCTGCTGCAGTACGATTTACGTTATTTGTTAATGTATCTACAATTACCATTGATCCATTTGGTCCAAAGCCTTCATAACGAAGTTCGTCATAGCTTTCTTCTGAACCACCTTTTGCTTTTTCAATCGCACGGTCAATAATTGTTTTCGGTACGCTGTACGTTTTTGCACGCTCAAGTACCACTCTTAAAGTCTGATTGGATTCTGGATCTGGTTCACCTTGTTTTGCTGCTACATAAATTTCACGTCCAAATTTTGCATAGATACGACTTGTATTTGCATCCTTTGACGCTTTTTTGTCTTTAATATTGTTCCATTTACGGCCCATACTTGTTTCACTCTCTTTCAGCTTTGAATCTACATAAAAATAGTAATATGAAATATGCTGCTTCTTCAACACTTTTTCAAACTAAATATAAAAAGTTCTTTATATTTCACATTACTGACAAACAATATGAATTGAAGAAGTCGCATTTATTCACTATATTGTATTATACCTCATTACAAGTTTAATAATCAAAGAAAGACAGATAGTTCTCATCCGTTGATGTAAAAATATTGAGCTATTACAATTGATGCCCCTTTTACGAAGAAGAGCTAAGAGGTTCTATCTCTTAGCTCTTCTCGTATTCTATGAACCTATCGTTCAGTCTCATTTGGTATTTTACAATTTTCGTACCACTACTTTACTTCATTCGCAAAGAAATGCTCACAAACACTAGAAATACGAGTTAAATCAACATTTCCACCAGATATAATCGCTGCTACTTTTTTCCCTTTTATATATGGATCAACTTTACCTGCAAGGAGAGCAGCTGTCGCTAGTGCTCCCGCACCTTCTACAACAGCTTTTCCACGTTGTAATAAATCTTTCATAGCTACTTCTAATTCTTCTTCTGATACAGTTACAATATCATCTACTAACTCTCTCACAATTTTAAAAGTTAAGGTTCCTGGAATTTTTACTGCGCACCCATCAGCTATAGTAGGTGCTTCATAGTGCTCTACGATTTCGCCTTTATCATACGAAGCTTTCATTCCATGAACATTATCAGCTTGAACACCAATTATATTGATAGACGGATTAAAAGATTTAAGTGCTACCGCGATTCCAGCAATAATTCCGCCGCCGCCAATCGGTACAAGTACTGTATCAACATCCCACATATCATCAAGAATGTCCAAGCCAATTGTTCCTTGACCTGCCATTACTTCTACATCATCATATGGATGTAAATATGTTTCTCCCGTTTCTTTTATAATTTCTTCACATTTTGCTTTTGCATCATCAAACGTATCACCATATAAAATAACTTCTGAACCATATCCTTTCGTTGCTTCAACTTTCGCCTTTGGAGCAGAAGTTGGCATCACAATTTTACTTTTAATTCCAAGTAAGTGTGAAGATAGTGCAACACCTTGTGCATGATTTCCAGCTGAACAAGCAATAACTCCACGAGCTTTTTCTTCATCTGTTAAATTAGAAATTTTATTAAACGCCCCGCGAAATTTAAATGATCCTGTTAATTGCATATTTTCTAATTTTAAATATATTTCCCCACCTGTTTTGCTTGTTAAATAAAACGATTTAACAAGCGGTGTTTTACGAGCATTTCTATCAAGAACTTGTTTAGCTTTTTTTATATCAACAATGGTTAGTGGTAAAGTTTTAGTAATCATATTAACACTTCTTTCAATTGTTTATAATCTAACCCTAACGTTGTTCCTAAATTCTCATAAGTAATGGTTCCTTTATAAATATTGATACCATATGCTAATGCAGGTTTGTTTTGGATTGTCTCTTCTAAACCATTGTTAGCAATCGCTAATAAATAATCAATATTTCCATTCGCTAATGCCATAGTAGAAGTACGTGGAGTCGCTCCAGGCATATTTGGCACAGCATAGTGTATGACATCGTGTTTAATAAATATAGGATCATTATGTGTTGTATAGTGATCAATCGTTTCAACTGTCCCGCCTTGATCGATTGCAATATCAACAATAACACTTCCCGGTTTCATAGACTGAACCATATACTCTTTCACAATTTTTGGTGGTCTAGAACCTGGAATTAAAATGGTTGAAATAAATAAGTCTGCATTTTTAATTGTTTTCTCTAAGTTTTCAGTATTAGATTCCATGATTTCAACTGGAGCATTTGCATATTTTTCTTGTAAATAAGTAATCCGTGTTTTATTTAATTCTAAAATCGTTACACGACAACCAATTCCAACAGCCATATCACAAGCATTAATTGCCGCATTGCCTCCGCCTAAAATGACAACATTACCAGCAGGAATACCATCTATTCCTGATAATAAAATACCTTCTCCCTGATGTTGTTTTTCTAAATAATAAGCTCCCATAAATACTGCCCGGCGTCCAGCAATGGCACTCATCGGTTTTAATAACGTTAAAACTCCATTTTCACTAATTGTTTCTCCAGCAATTGCGGTTGTTCCCGCCTTTCCCATCGCTTCAACACATTCTTTTGAAGCTGCTAGATGTAAAAATCCCCAAACAATTAAATCTTTCTTAAAATATTTATATTCCTCCGCTAAAGGTTCTTTTACTTTTACAACCATATCAACATCCCAGGCTTGTTCTTGATTTACTAAAGTAGCACCTGCATTTGTATATTCTTCATTTGTATAACCTGATCCTACACCAGCGTCTTTTTCGACTAAGACTTCATGTCCAGCTTTAATTAATTTCTGAGCATTTTCTGGTGTCATCCCAACACGTGCTTCACCTTTTTTAATTTCTTTTACTACGCCAATTTTCATGCTGACACATCCTTTTTAATGTAATATAAATTACATTATTTGTTATACGATTCAAATAAATTTGCGAAATATATTAAACGTTTCTATATTTCCTTTTTTGTTTGAATCGGCTGTTTACACTTACAAGATAGCACTCTAAAAAATAATGAGTCAACATTTTGTGAAATAGTTCACAAAATGTTTTCTTTTATTTTAAAATAATTTTTTTCGTTCAAATAAGCATTGAATCCGTTTTCAAGGTATGCTAGACTTTGTCACGAATAACATCTCTTATGAATTCAAATGAAATGCAATTTTATTTTTTTAATTATTTTTGTGAATTCTTTCACATATAGACATAGAAATACTTTGTATTAATTTCTATAAAATTGTGAATTATATCACAAACGAATTTAAATTTTCATAAAGCACTATTAAAAAAATGAGAGGATATACTATTAAAATTGAAATAAAAATGAATTCATCAGAGATTGTATGTATTTTTCCAAACAGGAGTGATTATTATGTCACAAACACAACTAAAAAAAGAAATTGGCTTCTTTGCAGCATTAACCACTGTTATTGGTACCGTTATTGGAGCAGGTGTATTTTTTAAGCCTACTGCATTATACAGTGTAACCGGAACAGCGAGTTTAGGATTACTCGCATGGGTAATCGGTGGAATACTAACTGTTTGCGCAGGTTTAACTGCTGCTGAACTATCGGCAGCTATTCCTGAAACAGGTGGAATGATGGCATATTTAAAGCGTACTTATGGAAACTTGACTGCTTTCCTACTGGGCTGGGCACAAACAGTCATTTACTTTCCAGCTAATATTGCCGCACTTGCTATTATTTTCGGAACACAAGCAGTTAGTTTATTTGGATTAAATGCGAATGAACATAAAATGATGATTATTGGAATTGCTGTTGTTACCGCAACATTCGTAACCTTGATGAACTTCTTAGGCGCGAAAGCAGCCGGAGGAATTCAAACTGTATCAACTATATGTAAACTACTGCCTTTAGCATTGCTTATTATTTTTGGATTATTCCACAAAGGCGACGTAACTCTACAACTGTTTCCAGTTGAAGCAGGACCAGGTAAATCACTTATCTCTGCGCTTGGATCTGGCTTACTTGCAACAATGTTTGCTTATGATGGATGGATTCATGTAGGAAATATCGCTGGGGAAATGAAAAATCCTAAAAAAGACTTACCTAAAGCAATCGTAATCGGATTATCTACTGTTATGGTTGTTTACTTACTTATTAATATTGCTTTCCTTATGGTTATGTCTGCAACAGCGCTTGCAGGAACTGATACACCTGCATCTGAAGTAGCGACAATTCTGTTTGGAGCAATGGGAGGAAAATTAGTTACAATCGGTATTTTAATTTCCGTATTTGGAACAATCAATGGATATATCATGACAGGAATGCGTATTCCTTATGCAATGGCATTAGAAAACAAACTGCCTTTTAGTAAATGGTTTGCAACATTATCTAACAATAGTCGAATTCCTTATAATTCTGGACTATTTATCTTATGCGTTTCTATCATCATGATGGTGATCGGTGGATTTAATACATTAACCGATATGTTAGTGTTTGTTATATGGATATTCTATACAATGACATTTATAGCAGTATTCATTTTGCGTAAAAGAGAACCAGAACTTGTGCGTCCTTACAAAGTACCTCTATATCCCATTATACCGTTAATATCTATTATCGGCGGATCATTTATCGTTATTAATACTCTTTTCACACAAACGTTGCTAGCATTATGTGGTATAGGCTTAACCGCTTTAGGACTTCCGATTTACTTTGCAATGCGGAACAAGCACGTTCAAGTTAAAAATAATGACTAGAAATCGTCTAGAAAAATATTTAGAGATATACAGTTAAAAAACATACAAAACAGCATGGCAGTAAAATGTCATGCTGTTTTATATATTTTACAACAAATAAAAAAAGTAATCCTCTCAATCCAAGTTATGTGCACAATCATTTTTCTAAAGCAATTTAAAAAGCTGGTGTAAAAAAATTTACTTTCGCAATTGACGTCATACACGTGCGTCACTTATGTTGCTTCTTGGGGAACATTTCAAAATTGTACCTTTTTCTTATCTTCAGCACCAGATTCATTAATCATGTCGCTATAGTATTTTTCGATAATTTTATAATGGTGCTCTTCATGTATTGCTAAAAGTTGAATAGCCTGAATCAAGTTAGGATAGTTGGCCATTGGATCCAAAAATACAATATGTCCAGCAATGTCTTCTTCAATATTTATAACTAACTCTTTCAATTTATCCGTTTCATTTAACAGCAATCTCTTTAACTCTTCTTTATCCATGGTATGAAGCACTTTTTTCGGTGGCACTAAAATGAAAGGCGCTTTCATCCCTCTTCCATGTTTCTCTTTATATTCTGCATAAATATCATGTATTTGATTAGCAAATGCTTTCTTTCTTCTCATTTTTGCATACGGAATAAGAACAAAAGAAAATTTTGTTGCAACTTTAACCATTCTTAAAATTAAATATAGATGGTATATGTGCTCGCCAATAGACCATTTTCCTTCTTTTTGATTCCATAGTTTATCATTTGAGATAAATTGTATTTTTTGAAAAAAACAATGTCGTTGCTGTCTTAATGTTTGAAAATGGTGTGTCATACTTTCCGATTTCATCTATTAACTCCCCCATTTTATTTCATAAGAATTATTAGCAAGGTATAATGATAGAAAAATGTGTTCCTTTTCCTTTTTTACTCTTTATTTCTATATCTCCGTTTAATTCTTTAATGATGCTATAAGCGACCATAGTGCCAAGTCCGGTTCCTTTTTCTTTAGTTGAATAAAATGGCATGGCAATTCTTTTAATTTCTTGACAAGACATTCCTATTCCTGAATCAATAATATCAATTACAATATTATTTTTTATTTTTTGTATATTAATTTGTAATACTCCACCATTTTGCATAGCTTCAATTCCGTTTTGTGCAATGTTAATTAAACATTGTTTTAATTTTTCCGGATTAGCATTTATGTATATAGAATTCGTGATATTGCTTTTTATTTCAACATTATGTGAGAGTGCAAGTGGTAAAATACTATTTTTCACTTGATGAAAAAGTTGCTTAATATTTATCGATTCTTTTATTATATTTTGTGGTTTTGTTAAAGATAAATAATTATTAATAATGCACTGTACTTTTTCTAGTTCGACTAACATAATTTCCAAGTAGTTATCTTGAGATGCTTTTAAGGTTTCACTTCTATGAAGTAATTGAGCGAATCCGTATACAGTAGTGATTGGGTTGTTGATTTCATGTGCAATAGATGCAGCTAACTCACTAATTAGACAAAATTTCTCTGCTCTTTGAATTTTTTCTTTCATCTTAAACTTTTCTACCATTCCTTCTACCAAATAAATAGATAATAATCCTGTGAAAATATTAATTATTATATAATTAGCTAATAATTTAATAAAATCAAATTGTATTTTACCAATTATTTCAATTTGATTTATTACAGCAAAAACTGAGAGAAAACTGGTACAAATTAAAATAAGTAGTATGTTGAATACTGTTTTTTTTCTTTCGAAATGAATGCGGAGAAAATGATGAAATATTGTAATAGTAATTATAAAAATACCATATATAATAACTGATGAAAAAAAGCCAGTTCCACCTAAGTAAAATCTATACGAAAAATATACAATACTAATAAAAATTATACTTCCTGTGTTTCCATATAGTAAAACTAAAAGAATAGGAATAAAGCGCAAATCATAAATATACCCAGCGTGAAAATGAATTGGGAAGGTCATACAAAGAATAATTGCAATGGATGCAAGAAAAGAAATTAATATATTGTTGCGTGCTTTTTTTTCAGTTTTGTCTAACCAAAACACTTGATAACTAAGGATACAAATTATAATAATAAATGCATTTAATAGTAGTGTAGAGATCCACATGTTTTATCCCTCCCTAATTCTTTGTAAAAAAAGTGAAAGAAAAGGTAAAAAAGCACTCTTTCAAGTGCTTTTTTACTGCTTATATTAGAAGTGATGGTAGTAAAACATTCTCTAAAGGGAATGTTTTTTATTTCCCTACAAAAATAATCTTAAAAATACTCTTTTTGTAGGGAAATGCAAGAAGAAAGAAAATAACGATAACGACTCATAATTACGCACTTTTTTGAATATTCTGTTAATTTTATGGGGATATCACCACCTATCGTGTGATTGCTTTTATAATAACATGAAAATCGTCATGTTGCAACAAAAAAACAGAAAATTTTATCTTTTTAGTCGTTTTTTGTATTAAATTGTAGAATATTTTATTTTTCATATAAAAAATAGAAATTCCCTTCAGATTTTCTGAGGGGGGATTTTCTATTTTTCTAGATAGATTGACTACTGATAATGAAATGCTATGTAAATCTCACATGTATATAGTATTCATTATAAAAATTTCTGTTAAAGGATAATATTGTTTTTGTTTACATATGAGTTTTTCAGTCTCTCAAATTCAAGGGATTTTTACACAGTTTTTACAAAATTCTTATATTTTGACAATAAAAATATTTTACTATTTAAAAGTAATTTAATAGAAAACTTTGAGAGGGTGTTAGACTTGTTTAAGAAATCATTTATTTTTGCTTTTATTTTATTGCTGATTCCTATGTTCTCGTACAACAGTAAAACGCTTGCGGCAGAACCGCCCGTATTTGAAAGAGGTAACGAGGTTGGAATTAAAGTCATGTCTTATAATATTCATCATGGAGAAGGTACAGATGCTATTTTGGACTTGAAAAGAATTGCAGAAGTTATTAAACAATCAGATGCTGATATTATCGGTTTGCAAGAAGTAGATAATCATTTTTCGAAGCGCAGTAATTTCGAAGATCAAGCAAAATGGTTAGCAAATTATTTAGGAATGCACTATGCATATGCTGCAAATCTTGACTATGAACCTTTACAGGAAGGAGAACAGCGTCGGCAATATGGAACGGCCGTGTTAAGCAAATATCCTATCCTTTCTTCTCAAAATCATCTGCTCACTAATATTCCATATCCAGTAAACCCGACAGAGCAGCGCGGTCTTTTGGAAACTGTGATTAACGTAAAAGGAAACCACATTCATTTCTACAACACTCACCTTGATCATAGAAGGTCAGAACAAAGGGATCTGCAGATAAGAGAAATACTCGACATTGCAAAACAAAAAGAAGGAACAAAAATCTTTGCGGGAGACTTCAATGCCGCCCCTAAAAGCGCGGAAATTCTAAAGATGACTGCACAATATAAAGACGTATTTGCCGAACTCGGTCAAAATGAGGACTATACTATTCCTGCAGATAAACCAACAAGTCGCATCGACTATATTTTTACTTCTGAAGATGTCAAAATTCGTACTGGGGAAGTCATAGACACTCTTGCATCTGATCATTTACCAATTACTGCAGAGCTCGTACTGACAAAAAAAACGCCGTTTAATAATGGAGTAGGCAAAAACTAACCTCTAATAAGGAACTATCGATAACATTGATTACGTGAATGAAAAGTCCCCTCAGATTTCTGAAGGGACTTTTCTAAGTTATTACAACGCTTATTCATTTGAAAAGACCTCCACCCCAATTTCAAGACAGCACCTGATACAACCTATTTATGAACATTCTACAAATCTCTGCGAAAATCCAGCAGTAAAGAAAACTTAATATAAATATTAATGCAATAACCTTTGGATCCATAGTTGTATCAACCGTAGGACCTAACACTGGAAAATGCAATACGTACAGGATAATCATAATTCCCAAGAGTAAACATGCTGCTGAAAAAGAAACGACCACAATTCTCCTCTTCAATTGTAAAAAAGCCACACTCAGCGTTACACCTAATAAACCTGTGGTAAAGGGAAAGATAATAAGTTCACTCGGCTGGATAATAAATAAGAGGAAAATCGTAAGGATATAAGAAAGGATTCCTTGACGAATAGAAAAGCAAGTAGCTAAAAAAATAGGTAATGTCGCTAGACAACTAATCAGAAATCCTATCCCCGGCATAATGCCCCCTGCTGATTGAAACATGGTAGCAAATGTACTCAATAAGGCTATGATTACCAACTGGGTTGCAAGGGCCATCTTTCTTACATGAAGAAAATGTGAACCTGTCCCTATCATTGATCGACACCAATAACGAACAAACCATTTCATTGAAATCCCCCCTCAAATATCCCATTTGCCACTTCCTATACTATTCATTGCCTTGCGTTTTATGCAGTATTACTTGTCAGTCATTCTTTTCAATCAATTGTAATGAGGACTACTCCTCTATGAATAATTAAAAATAGAAGCTTTTTCTAAGGGGGATACGATGTATCGTACTAATACAATTAAAAGAATTATTAAACCAGAAGATATTTTAGTTCCTTCAGGATATAGAGTCGAAGTATTTGCTGAAAGCCTTACAACTCCCATTAATTTAACGTTTACAGATCAATGGGAAATACTAATTGCAGATGCCGGAATTGCTTCAGGAAATGGCAAGGTGTTAATGCTTACCCCAACCGGAACAAAGGTAATAGCTGAGGGATTTAAACCTTCGCTTACAGGTATTACTTTTTACAAAGATAACATCTATGTTGCACATCGAGGATTTATTACTATTGTAAAACCAGACGGCTCTAAGAAGGATATTATTTTAGGATTACCCAGCTTTGGGGATCATCATAACAACCGTGTTATTTTTGGGCCAGATGGAAAAATGTATTTTGGGCAAGGAACGGCGACAAATTCCGGTGTTGTTGGTGAGGATAATAGCCGTTGGGTGAAGCAATACCCTTTCTTTCATGATCATCCCGGTTCCTCCATTCCGCTAGTCGGACAAACCTTTAGAACAAAGAATTATTTATCTGATGTTTCAAGTGAGCAAGTATGGACAGGCGCATTCTCTCCCTTTGGTGTTCTACCCTATAAAGGAGAGTATATAAAAGGAATTATAAAGGCTAGCTAAAAACACTTGGCAATATTCACTTTATGAAGAATTATCCTCTAATTCTTGGTTTATTAATGAAGCATTGGCCTCTCCTATAACAGATTTATTTAAATGATGATTCAGTAGTACTAAATAACTATCTGGATTCAAATAAAAAACGCTTCAGTAGTCTGGTCTGAAGCGTTTTTTCATTATATGGATTCAAATTTATCTTATCAACACCTAGTAGCGGACTTTTTTCCATTTGAATAAATCCCCTACATTACCCTCTTAAACATCTTCTCCAGTTCATAAGTCGAATGATGCACAATAATCGGTCTGCCATGCGGGCATGTATAAGGATTTGTTGTTGTTCGCAGTTCTTCTAATAAGGCGAAGATTTGATCGTTCGTTAAATATTGATTTGCTTTAATAGATGCCTTGCAGCTCATCATAATGGCTGCTTCTTCGCGCAGTTTTTTAATATCAACTTTTTTCAATTTCAATACTTGCTGCATCATTTCATCAATGATTTCCATTTCTTGTCCTTTTGGAAACCATGTTGGATGTGAGCGTACAATGAACGATTGATGACCGAATTGCTCTAGGAATAATCCTACTTTTTTCAGTTCTTCTAGTTGTTCTTCTACTCGTAAAAATTCATTGAGTGATAGATCAATTCTATATGGAACGAGTAATTCTTGTACCTCTGGTGCAACTTGTCCTACTTTATCACGGAAATATTCATAGTTAATGCGCTCCTGAGCTGCATGCTGATCAATCATATATAACCCTTTATCGTTTTGAGCAAAAATATATGTTCCGTGCATTTGCCCAATTGGATAAAGCGGTGGTAAATCGTTTCCGTTCATTTCGATTTCTTGCATTTCTTCCCGTTCTTCTAACTCAAAATCTTCCTCACGCTCTTCCCACTCATTCTCTTGTGGAAGCGGTTCTTCTACAATTGGCTTGGACGGTTGCCAATTGTTTTCTTCTTTTACGAGAGATTGTGGTGGCTGCCATTCTTGCTTTGGTGGATTCCAAAGCGGTGACTGTTGCTTTGGCTTTTCTTCTTCTTGCTCATCCATTCCACTTGGTAAAACAATATTTGGCATCGATGGTTCTTTCGGTTTTGTATGCTCAAATTGAAACTGTTCCTGAACACTTTCATCTTTTTCTTTTTTCTTTGTCGTAACACCAGCATCAGGAATGAGTTGAATCTTTTTAAAAGCATCTTGCAATGCTTTTTCAATAAGCTGCAATAGTTCCTGTTCTTTACTGAAGCGAACCTCTAGTTTTGCTGGATGAACGTTCACATCAACTAACATCGGATCCATTTCAATTGATAAAAAGCCAATCGGATAGCGTCCAACAGGTAGCAATGTGTGATAGCCTTGCTGCACAGCTTTCATTAAGACATAGTTCCGGACGTAACGACCATTTACAATCGTTGACATATAGTTACGAGATGCACGCGTTACTTCTGGCAACGTTACATAACCACGAATCGTAAAGTCTAGCGATTCTGCTTCAATTGGAATTAGTTTTTTCGCGACTTGAATGCTGTAAATTGCAGCAAGAACTTGTCTTACATCACCATTTCCTGATGTATGAAGCAGTTTTTTCTCATTGTGAAACAAACGCAGAGAGACCTCTGGATGTGATAGAGCAATGCGGTATACAATATCCGTTATGTTTCCAAGCTCTGTATGAATCGTTTTCATATATTTTAAACGTGCTGGTGTGTTAAAAAACAGGTTTTGAACCGTAATATCTGTTCCTTTACGGCTGGCTGTTTTTTCTTGTTTCAAAATCTCGCCACCTTTAATAACAAGGTGTGTTCCTGGCGCATCCCCTGTGCTCGTTACTAACTCTAATTCACTAACAGACGCAATACTCGGCAATGCTTCACCACGAAAACCAAGCGTCCGAATACGAAACAAATCATTTTCATCTTTAATTTTACTTGTTGCATGTCGTTCAAAAGCAACGATACAGTCTTCTTCAGCAATTCCATCTCCATTATCGATGATGCGAATTTTCGATAATCCAGCTTCTTCTAAGTGGATTTCAATAGATGTACTATTCGCATCGATGGAATTTTCGACAAGTTCTTTTACAACTGAAGCAGGTCGTTCTACTACTTCTCCCGCTGCAATTAAGTTAGAAAGTTGATCATCGAGTTTGCGAATTTTCCCCATCTACTTACTCATCCTTTCTTCAACTTTTTCTGTAAACGGTACAGTTCATTTAATGCTTCTAGCGGTGTCATATCTAGTAAATCTATTTTTTTGATTTGTGTTAATACTGCTGTTTCTTTTGAATCGAGTACAAACTTATCTTCTTTTTCCGCTGTTTGTTCCACCGCAAAGAAGGATAGCTGTGATTCTTCTTCCACTTCTTCTTGCGGCAATGCCTCTAGTTCTTCTTTCACGACTACAGGTTCTTGTACGATTTCTTCTGGAACTTTGACTTCCGTTCGTTTTGGAATGGTTACTTCCTCTTGACCTTCAAGCTGCGCTAATACTTCTTTGGCACGAGCGATTAAGCTATCTGGCAGCTCTGCAAGCTGGGCAACGTGAATTCCGTAACTCTTATCTGCTGCTCCTTCTTGAATTTTATGCAAGAAGACAACTTTTCCGTTTTCTTCAATCGCTGAAACATGCACATTTTTCAGTTGATCTAAACTTTCTTCTAACACTGTTAATTCATGATAGTGTGTTGAAAATAACGTTTTCGCACCAATTTGATCATGAATATGCTCAATGATTGCTTGCGCTAATGCCATACCGTCATACGTAGATGTACCACGACCAATTTCATCAAATAAAATTAAGCTTCTTTCCGATGCATTCGCAATCGCATTTTTTGCTTCTAACATTTCAACCATAAACGTACTTTGGCCTGAAATTAAATCATCTGCTGCCCCAATTCTCGTAAAGATTTGGTCAAACACAGGGAGTACAGCTTCTGCTGCTGGTACAAAGCAACCGATTTGCGACATAACAGTAATAAGTGCTAATTGACGCATATACGTACTTTTACCGGACATATTTGGACCAGTAATTAAAAAAACATCCATATTTTCAGGCATTATACAATCATTTGGAACATACAACTTGCCGTTTAATACTTTTTCAACGACCGGATGACGGCCATCTTTAATAAAGATTTCTCGTTTACTCGTTAATATTGGTTTTACAAATTGTTCTTCTTCACTTACAGTTGCAAAGCTTTGAAGGACGTCTAGTTCACTAATAATTTTCGCTAATTGCTGTAACTTCGGAATAAACACTTTCACTTCTTCGCGAAGAGCCGTGAATAAATCATATTCTAACTGAACGATTTTTTCTTCTGCTTCTAAAATCAATGTTTCTTTTTCTTTTAATTCGTCTGTAATAAAACGCTCTGCATTCGCAAGTGTTTGTTTTCGTTCATAGCGTCCTTCTGGAAGTGCGGTAAGGTTTGCTTTTGTAACTTCAATATAATAACCAAAAATACGGTTGTAACCAATCTTTAATGATTTAATTCCTGTTATATCACGCTCACGTTTTTCAAGCTCTGCAATCCATGTTTTTCCGTTTTTACTTACGTAGCGATATTGATCTAATTTCTCACTATAACCGTCTTTTATAATGTCACCATCTTTTATAGAAAGTGGCGGATTTTCTTGAATACTTCTCTCTAATAACGCCGTTAAGCTTTCACAAGGATCAGCACCTTGAATTAAGTTTGCAGCATAAGAATTATCTAACAGACTAACTGCCTCTAAAATAGCCGGAACTTGCATTAAGGAACGCTTTAATTGCAGTAAATCACGTGCATTGACATTTCCATATGAAACTTTTCCTGCTAACCGTTCTAAGTCGTATACTTCTTTTAATTTTTCTTTTAAATCTTCACGTAAGAAATAATCGTTCACAAACGTTTCAACCATCTCTAAACGTTCTTCAATTTTTTCTTTTTGAATGAGTGGGCGTTCCATCCACTGTTTTAACATTCGTCCACCCATTGCTGTTTTTGTTTTATCTAACAACCATAATAGGGAGCCTGTTTTTTCTTTTGTTCGAATGGTTTCTGTTAGCTCCAAATTACGTTTAGAGTGAACATCAATCTTCATAAATTGATTTGTATAATAAATTTCAACCGGTTGCAGGTGATCTAGTGAACGTTTTTGTGTTCGTAAAACATAGTTAAATAAACGTCCAACTGCTGCAATTAATTTCGTTTGCGTTACATTTTGAACGAGGTGTCTAAGACTCTCTGGAATTTTCGTTTCTTCCTCATATGAAACCGTCATTTTTAATGTTGCTAACATCTTGTCCAATTCTTCCTTAGAGAACGTGGAAGATACGACAATCTCTTTCGCACCCGTTGCATATACTTCTAGTAATACATCTTCAAGTGTTCCAGTTAACAATGTTACTGTATTTTGACCTGTTGTTAAGTCATTACATGCTAATGTATAGGAACCATCTTCAAAATGTGCTAGTGCTGCGAGAAAATTATTTTCCTTTTCATCTATTGTACGACCTTCCATCATCGTTCCTGGCGTAATTAACTGAACAACTTCACGGCGCACAACACCTTTTGCTGTTTTTGGATCTTCAACTTGTTCACAAATTGCTACTTTATATCCTTTTTCAATCAGTTGTTCAATGTAGTTTTTCGCAGCGTGATACGGTACCCCGCACATCGGAATCCGTTCGCTCCCGCCCCCATCGCGACTCGTCAATGTAATTTCAAGTTCATGTGCTGCTTTTACAGCATCCTCAAAAAACATCTCATAAAAATCGCCTAATCGAAAAAATAAAAAGGCATCTTGATAATCTGCCTTGATTTTTAAATATTGCTGCATCATCGGCGTGTACTGTGCCATTTTGATCCCCCATACGTCTTTCTTTTTCACTTTAAAAATATATTATAACACAATTATACACGAATGATTTTGTTCCATCATCTGAAACATATACAAAAAGCTAGGAAGAGATTCTCCCTAGCTTCGACTTATTCTTCTTCCTCTAGGATAAAGTTCGGATCAAGTTCTTCAAACTCGTCATCATCTACTTCAACTTCAACTTCAAATTGCTGATCATCTTCTTGACAGCCCTCCGGATTCACACTCACACAAATTTTTGTTTCACCCACGACTTCTATTACAAATTCCCGTTCCACAGTGACAGCCATTTTGTTTCCATTTGGTGAAATAACAGCTTCTAAACAATTTGGATGTTGTACGACACGTGCAACAATTTCTAAATCTTCCCCAGAAAAGTTCTTATCACGATAACCAATGTTCACATCATCTGTGTAATGCACACGCTCTGTCACGACTTCTGTTTTCGTATTTTCTTCATACGAATACCATGTGTTAATATCGTAGAATCCTTCGATTTCTACATACTTTCCATTTTTATTTGCTTCATATGCATGGTTAATAACCCAACACCCCAAAATACTTGTCGGCGGATGATTCGGTGTAACAGTGTGGGTTGTTTTCATATACTTACGCCCTTTTCCCACAACTGCTTTCGTAATAATTTCTCTAAATTCAGACATACGAACCCCTCCTCAATGAATGTTCAATTTATTATATGCGGGACAAATGCGGAATGTGTTATTCTTTTTTGCAAATGCTCTGTCCTGTTCATTATGTAACGTGAAACTTCTACTTTCTAGAAGGAGATAATACATTATTGCCTAGTGAACTACCCGCCACTTAATGCTCTTACGAGCTGTTTGAAGTGGGGGCTTCTCGGTTAGTCGTTACTTTTATTAGCTAACGAATTAGTCGTAAGACCGCGAGCTATCTCCCATGTTCCATAGGTTTTTTGATACGATTTATGATAATGCTAACAAGCGTATAGCTTCATTTTTGATGTTGATTGCAGAATTATAATCTCTATCTATTGACGTACCACAATCACAAACATACACTCGTTCAGATAGTGCTAGATCCTTTACGCTTCCACAACTACTACATGTCTTTGTAGAAGGAAACCATTTATCAATTTTCACAAGTTGTTTGCCTTGTTCTTGTAACTTATAGGCTAAAAAAGCCGTGAACATCCCCCACCCATTATCAGTAACACTTTTTCCAAAGCTAAGTGCTCGTGACATTCCTTTCATGTTCAAGTCTTCGATTGCTACAACATCAAAGTTGTTAGCTAATTCTTTTGACTTATGATGATGGAAGTTCTTACGTTGATTTGCTACTTTTTCATGCAATTTAGCTACACGAATACGTTGCCTATTCCAACGCTCTGAGCCTTTTGTACGTCTTGATAATACTCGTTGGGCCTCTGCTAATCTTTCTAATACTTGACGGTAGAAGCGAGGATAATTGGCTTTCTCATTCTCACTACTAACATATAATTCAGACATAGCAAAGTCTAATCCAACAACCGTTTCCACTTTTTTCTGCACGATTTCTTTTTCATACTCAGTCAAGATAGATACATAGTATTTCCCAGTAGGTGTCATGGAAATCGTGCATGATTTAATCACATGGTCCTGAGGTATTTCTCTATGTTGTTTGATCTTTACAAGCTTCAATTTTGGTAATTTGATATGACCATTCAGCAACATAATATTTCCGTTGACCATATTCGTTGTATAAGATTTTCTAGCCTTTTTGCTTTTGAACGTTGGGAAGCCATTTTGACCGCTAAAGAAATTTTTATAAGCAGTTTGCAAGTTTAATTGAGCATTCGCTAATGCTAATGAATCCACTTCTTTTAACCATTCAAACTCCGCCTTGTACTTTGCAGGAGTAGGAAATTTTTGTTTCTTTAGTTCTTCTTTATTCCCTTTGTGCTTCTCATACACTTCTTTTCGTTCAGCTAACATCTTATTGTATACAAATCGTACACACCCAAAAGTTTTACGTATAAGATGTGCTTGTTGTTCTGTTGGATACAAACGAAATTTGTACGCTTTATTATGTATTGTCATATCATTTCACCTCACTTTTCACCTTGATTTTCGATATACTTTTTTACTACTTCTATTGGTGAACCACCAGTAGTGAGTAAGCAAAAACTTCTTGACCAAAACATCTCTTTCCAAAGTTTCTTTTTCACTTGTGGAAAGTCTCTCTTGATTAGTCGAGAACTGGCACTTTTATACGCATTGATGAACTTTGTTATTTCTGTATTTGGATGTGCTTTGAATAAAATATGAACATGGTCATTGTCATAATTCCACTCAACTAAAGTTATGTTATAGCTTTCTGAAAGCCTTATAAACATATCCTTTGCATAGTTAGACATATCATCATCAAATACATTTCTTCTATATTTCACAACTAATATAAGATGATAATAAAGTGAGAATACTGAATGATTATTACTATCTAATTCCATTGATATACCAACCTTTATGCTTTATAAGACTGATTATATCAAAGTGAAAATAAAAATAATAGCAAGTACTTTTTGGCTAATGTCAAACTGAAATTCATCTCCCACCTACCGTTGAGCCATCGCCCTGCACACGCTTGAGGAAGGAGAATTCTTTCGGGTAAAGCGTTAAAATGAAACAAAAAGAGATGTCGAATTCGACATCTCTTTTAACAGCCACATGTGCCTTTTTTATTTGCTACTTCAGCACCTGTTTCTCCTTTTAATACATCGCCGCCAGTTGAAATTAAAATTTCATCTGTGACCTTGTTTGAAATTGTACTTGCGACAAGCTGCAATAAATCATTTACATATGTTTGAGAAGATTTGAACTGCTGTACAACTGGAATTTCATCCAGTTTATCTTGCAACGCATCAATTTCTGATTCTACTTTTTTTAGCGCTTCCCATTTCCCATAATGTTGTAGATTCACTGCTTGTTTTTGCAAAGCTTTAATTTCATCAATCGTGCGTTTTACATTCTCATTTTTATGAATTTGCGCTTCTGCACGTTTAAAGAAATCAACTTCTTCTGTTTCAGAAATCATTTTTGCTAATTCCTTCGCTTGCTCTACAATTTCATCTTTTGTAAAGATTTTCATCTATTATTTCACCTCGATCGGCTCCTCAACCAATTCCCCGTTTAGAGACCAAGTTTTTGCTTCTGTTATTTTCACTTTTACAAGCTGACCGATTACAGATTTTGGAGCTACGAAGTTTACAAGTTTATTGGCACGTGTATAACCTGCAAGTACATCAGGATTATTTTTACTCTCTCCATCAACAAGCACTTCAACAATTTGTCCTTCATACGCTTTATTCTTCTTCGCAGAAAATTCATTTACTAACGCATTTAAACGTTGCAAGCGTTCTTTTTTCACTTCCATCGGTACATTATCCTGCATTTTAGCAGCTGGTGTGCCTTCACGTGGTGAATAAATAAATGTATATGCACTATCGAAACCTACTTCGCGATATAACGACATCGTTTCTTCAAATTGTTCATCTGTTTCATTTGGGAAACCGACGATAATATCAGTCGTTAGTACTACATTTGGAATCGCTTCTTTAATTTTACGTACAAGTTCTAAATAATGCTCACGTGAGTATTTACGTGCCATAATTTTCAACATATCCGTACTTCCAGATTGTACTGGCAAGTGAATGTGTTCAACTAAATTGCCGCCTTTTCCAAGTACTTCAATTAAATAATCATCAAAGTCGCGCGGATGGCTTGTTGTAAAACGAATACGTGCTACGTCAATCTTACGAAGTTCATCCATAAGATCTCCTAAACCATATTCCATATCTTCAAAGTCTTTTCCGTATGCATTTACGTTTTGACCAAGTAGTGTAATTTCTTTATAACCATTTGCCGCTAAATGACGTACTTCTTTAATAATGTCCTCTGGACGACGGCTACGCTCTTTACCGCGAGTATACGGTACAATACAATATGTGCAGAATTTGTCACATCCGTACATAATGTTTACCCACGCTTTAATGTCCCCGCGACGTACTTTCGGAAGATTCTCAATGACATCTCCTTCTTTTGACCATACTTCAACAACTGTCGCTTTCGAGAACATAGCATCTTTTAAAATGTATGGTAAACGGTGAATGTTATGTGTACCGAATACCATATCTACATGCTGATGTTTTTGCATAATTTTGTTTACGACAGATTCTTCTTGTGACATACAACCGCAAACACCGACTAAAAGATCAGGATTTCTTTGTTTTAAAGATTTTAAATGTCCAAGTTCCCCGAATACTTTATTTTCAGCGTTTTCACGAATTGCACATGTATTTAATAAAATCACATCTGCATCTTCTGTAGAGAATGTTGGTTCATATCCAAGAGTTGTAAAGATACCGGCCATTACTTCCGTATCATGCTCATTCATTTGACATCCATAAGTACGGATATAGAACTTTCTTCCTGTACCAAAATTGCGAAACTCTTCAGGTAAGCCAAAATCACGCTCAATTTTAATTTCTTCTTTTCCGCGTGTTTTCGCATCCTTTAAAGAAGGTGGCTGATATACACTTTCAAAATATTTACTGTAATCTTTTTCTGCTTTTTTAGTAGTTGAAGTTGCTTGTTGACCTGCTAATCGTTGCTCTTCGTTCATGAATAATCTCCTTTCAACCTTACATATACACAGTTTTGACTTTTAGTTGTTGTTTATTTTGTCTTTATAAAAAGCCTATCGCTTCATTCCTATACACATTATTATAGTATAAAGCGTTCAGTCAAATTAAACAATAGAGAGGCCTTGCATTCATGAACGATTTTACCTGATACTAAAGGGAGGTGAAGAGCTCGTATATAATGTAACTCTTATTTATTATTCTATCATTCTGAATTTTCTTAGTAAAGGAAGTATCCCCCATCACAAAGATACTTTATCATAACTTTGCATTAGAAAAGGCTATCGAAATTTCGATAGCCTTCATATATTACATAAATTCTGCTACAAGTTCATCAAACATTTTTTGGTCCATTTGCAAATCAGCATGAACTAATGGTTTTTCACTATATCCTTTTACAAGCTCTTGGTAAGAAGGTTGCACTGTATTTTGATAAATTAAACCTGTTACTAACCCTTTGTTTTCCATTAATGTTTGCATAGCAACCATACGATTAGATGGATCATATCCTTCTACTTCGCTAAGCTTTGTTAAATTCTCTTTAAACCAATCATACGTATTTACCTTGTTATAAGTTACACATGGGCTAAATACGTTAATAAGTGAGAACCCTTTATGTTGAATACCAGCTTCAATTAGCTGTGTTAATTCTTTTAAGTCACTAGAGAAACTTTGTGCTACGAACGTTGCTCCAGCAGTTAATGCCATTTCCATTACAGATAGTGCTGGCTCAATCGACCCTTGCGGCGTACTTTTTGTTTTAAAGCCCGCTTCACTACGAGGAGAAGTTTGGCCTTTTGTTAAACCGTAAATTTGGTTATCCATAACAATGTACGTAATATCAATATTACGACGAATAGAATGAATTGTATGTCCCATACCGATTGCAAAACCGTCACCGTCACCACCAGAGGCAATAACTGTTAAATCACGATTTGCCATTTTTACACCTTGTGCAATTGGAAGGGCACGTCCATGAATACTATGAACACCGTAAGAGTTAATATAACCAGAGATACGGCCGGAACATCCGATACCAGAAATAACCGCTAATTCATCAGGATTCAAGCCTACATTTGCAGCCGCACGTTGAATTGCCGCTTGTACTGAGAAGTCCCCACAACCTGGACACCAGTTTGGCTTTACACTATTACGAAAGTCCTTAAATGTTGCCATTTAAAACAACCCCTTTTTTGCATTCGTTGTAAATTTCTTTCGGTAAGAATGGATTTCCGTCATATTTCAATAGGTTAGAAATTTTCTCACCGTGGCCAAGATTCATCTTCATAATATTAGCAAGCTGTCCAGTTGCATTGTTTTCTACAACGACAACACGTTTTGCACTCTTCACAAGTGGCAGCATTTCAGCTGTTGGGAACGGATGAATTAGGCGAACATGAGCATGGTTTACTTTTAACCCTTCTTGCTCTAAACGTTCCATCGCTTCTTCAATTGCACCACGAGTTGAGTTAAAGCCTACTAATAATACATCAGCGTCATCATATTTAGCATTTTTATATACAGGGGTATTGAATTTAATATTTTCCATTTTTCGGAAACGTTTATCCATTTGTGCATTGCGATTAAGTGCTGACTCTGATGGTTTACCTGTTTCATCGTGCTCTACGCCTGTTACATGGTGAATACCATTTTTCATACCAGGTACAACACGTGGTGAAATGCCATCTTCTGTTACTTCATAACGTTTGAAGTATGCTTTATTTTCACGCTCTGGTAACTCCGCATGTAAATCAAGTTTACCACGGCGAATTTCAACCTTTTCTAATTGAAGTGGTTCTACTGTTTGTTTGCCTAAAGAAAGTTGTAAATCTGTTAAAAAGATTACAGGAACTTGATATTCTTCCGCTAAGTTAAATGCTTCTACAATATCATAGAACGCTTCTTCAGCAGTACTTGGTGCCATGACGATTTTCGGAATCTCGCCATGCGTACCGTAAATCATTGCCATTAAATCAGATTGTTCTTGTTTTGTTGGCAAACCAGTACTTGGCCCACCACGTTGTGTATCAATGATAACAAGAGGTGTTTCTGTAATCCCAGCTAAACCAATTGCTTCCATCATTAGAGATAAACCAGGACCTGCTGACGCTGTTAATGTACGTACACCAGCATAGTTTGCACCGATTGCCATCGTACAAGCAGCGATTTCATCTTCAGTTTGAATAACAGTTCCTCCTACTTTTGGAAGCTTCTTAATTAAGTATTCCATAATCTCAGAAGCAGGCGTAATTGGATAAGCAGACATAAAACGAGCACCACCAGCTACTGCGCCAAATGCGATTGCATCGTTTCCAATCATAAACATGCGTTGTTTTCCATCTGCTTTTTCAAGTTGCATCATATTTACTTTTTCGCCTAGCAATTCTTTCATATATTGAGAGCCGCGTTTAATTGCTTCCATGTTTTTCTCAACAACTTGCTCTCCTTTACGACCAAAAATCTCATCAACAACTTCTAAATATACATTTTCGTCTAATCCTAATACAGCACTAGACGCTCCTACCGCAACCATGTTTTTCATTAAAGATGTACCAAGTTCAGAAGCAATATCCGTAAACGGAATCGCATATAATGTTGCATCTGCTCCCTCTGGAATGCTTGGATTGAATTTTGCATCTGCAACAACAATCCCACCTGGACGTAGTTCGTGGAAGTTAAAGTCAATTGTTTCTTGATCAAACGCAATTAAGATATCTAAATCATCTGATATTGCGCGTACTTCTGTTGTACTTACGCGAATTTTATTGTTTGTATGACCACCTTTAATTCGTGATGAAAAGTGGCGATAACCATATAGATAATAACCTAATCGGTTTAATGCAATACAAAAGATTTCTCCTGTACTTTCAATTCCTTCACCTTGTTGCCCTCCAACTTTCCATGAAAGTTGACTAATCATCTCCTACACCCCTTTAGCTTCATACATTGTAGTGTATTTTTTTACAGTACTAGTTTAGCACTTTTTGAGCCAAGAAACTACAATGGACACAAATTATACCTCTTCTGATTTCAGTAAATGTTTTGCATAATCTTAATTCGTTTACAATTCTAGCTCTACCACTGTAAAAATGCAAGAATTTGATACAATTTTATCGAATATTTTTCAAATTTTCTAATATTTAATTTTCCTCTATAACCTCTTGTATAAGGGTAACTTAGAATGAAATGTGGTGTATAAAATTACGATATGTGAAATTGTTTACTTGTTCTTCTTTATATCGTTTTAATAGTTCATTTATGACATATTCATAATGTTCATACCGTTCTACATGTACCACTGTTTCTGTTATTCCATCAAAATCTGATCCAAATCCAACATTCTTTTCTCCACCAAGCATACATACATGCTCAACATGGCGCAATATATCATCCATACAAACAGACTTATTTGCAGCTAAAAACATCGGTACAAATGTTATCCCAATCATCCCATCTTTTTGGATTAATGCTTTTATTTGTTCATTCGTTAAGTTTCTTGGATGCTGACATAACTCGTAGCTATTCGAATGAGAAGCAATGAGATGATTTGCAAGTTCTATCACATCCCAAAATCCTTTCTCTGACAGATGTGAAACATCTGTCCATACTTTGTAACGGTTTAACTCGTCCACTGCTTTTTTTCCAAACAGTGTTAGACCACCGCCTCGGGACTCTAATGCTCCGTCAGCAACTAAATTCGCATAGTTCCAAGTAAGTCCAACAGAACGAACCCCAAGATAATACAACGTTTTCAGCTTCTCTAATTCATTTCCAATTGCATCGCATCCTTCTAAAGTTAAAAGCGCTCCAATTTCATCTTTTCCTAATTGCTGAATATCTTCTTTTGTCCTGATCCATTTTATATTCGGCAGTGCCAAGATTTGTTCGTGAAATATATTTGTCATCTCTAATGCAACTGCAAATCGTTGTCCATATGGCACTTCTTCCGGCACATAAATCGCAAAACATTGAACACTGCCGCCATTTTGTTTTAACTGATCGTATGTAATATGTAAAGATGAATCATTTTGAAAAGATTTTTTTCCTTTTCCCATCCATAACTGCCATAATACATCACAATGCGCATCAAAAATTTCCAATGTTCTTCATCCCTTCTTCTAGAACCAGCCTCATTTACTATTCAATTTGAAGCGAAGCTCTTCTTACAGAAAATGATAAAGTGAAACTTTAATCAGTGAGGATTTTTTCAGCCCCCACTGATTATTAGTTAAACCAATCGGGCGCATGCCAGCAGTTATCCCCCATCTATCTTCTTCGATTTTCTCTGAATCTTGAGGTGGGCGTCTTACTGCCCGTTAATGTGGGATAAAAATGACCTGTTTGCAAATGCAAACAGGTCATCCAATTTAACGAGGTTCTACAATTAATTTAATCGCTGTGCGTTCTTCACCATCAATCATAATATCTGTGAAAGCTGGGATACAAATCAAGTCCACACCACTCGGCGCTACAAATCCTCTCGCAATTGCTACTGCCTTCACGGCTTGATTCAATGCACCAGCACCGATTGCTTGCATTTCTGCTGAACCGCGCTCACGAATAACTCCAGCAAGTGCACCAGCTACAGAGTTAGGTACCGAAGTTGCTTTAACTTTTAATATTTCCATTGCTCGTTTCCTCCTCGTTTCTTAAAAAAAGTATTAGCGATTGAATTCACTTTTAACTTATATTCACGAGCAATGATTCATATTCCTGCTAAAATTCTGTAATTTTTCTAAAAATTAAAATATATTTTATTTTCTA
This sequence comes from Bacillus sp. AFS018417, assembly GCF_002560985.1. Lineage (NCBI taxonomy): Bacteria > Bacillati > Bacillota > Bacilli > Caryophanales > Bacillaceae > Bacillus > Bacillus sp. AFS018417. The sequence continues at coordinate 100,950 of NZ_NTTM01000032.1, read as the reverse complement.
ACTTTTGTGTTTCTTATTCAAAAAATGGCTGGTCATCATTAATTAAAATACGATCAATTTTCTTAGCTTTTCCTGTATTTGGATCCACATCAATTAACACAGCACTTAACTGTGTTCTTCCATTCGTTACTTCAAATCGTACTGGAAGATTTGTTAAAAACTTCTTCAATACCGCTTCGCGATCCATCCCTAAAATCCCATCATATGGACCTGTCATACCAACATCCGTAATATAAGCTGTTCCCTTTGGTAAAATACGATTATCCGCAGTTGGAACATGCGTATGCGTTCCAACAACCGCTGTAGCGCGTCCATCTACATACCAGCCAAGCGCTTGCTTTTCACTCGTTGTTTCAGCATGAAAATCAATAAAAATAATATTCGTACGCTTTTTCGCAATCTTAATCAATTCATCCACTTTACGGAATGGACAATCAATTGGTGGAAGGAATGTGCGACCTTGTAAATTAATCACTGCAACTTCTATACCATTACAATTTACAAAAATAAGCCCTTTTCCTGGTGTTCCTTCCGGGAAATTTGCTGGTCTTGCAAGGTACTTTGCATCATCGATAAATTCAAAAATTTCGCGGTTATCCCATGCATGGTTTCCAAGTGTAACTGCCTGTGCACCGCACTCTAAGAAGTTACGATAAATTTTCTCTGTAATTCCACGTCCACCTGCAGCATTTTCTCCATTAATAATCGTAACTGTAGGTGTATATTTTTTCTTTAATGCAGGCACGTAATCTTGAATCATACTTCTTCCTGGCGAGCCTACTACATCCCCAACAAATAAAATTCTCATTGTGTTTACCCTTTCCATCTATACTTTCCTCGTAGTTTAGTTTTATAAGTAGCAATCTCTACTTATGAAAAATACGAATTTACTTACATTATTCTATCTCATGAATCGTTTCCGATTCTACATACTTTTCTATATTGTGTCCATTCCCGACACAAAAAAATAAAGTGGTGTAACACCACCACTTTATTTTGCGTATTCAACTGCACGTGTTTCACGAATAACAGTAACTTTAATATGACCTGGATAATCAAGTTCATTTTCAATACGTTTTCGAATATCACGCGCTAAACGATGAGCCTCTAAATCATCAATTGTATCTGGTTTCACTAAGATACGAACTTCACGTCCAGCTTGAATTGCATAGGATTTCTCAACACCTTCATAAGACTCAGAAATCTCTTCAAGCTTTTCAAGACGACGAATATAATTTTCAAGCGTCTCACTTCGTGCTCCAGGTCTTGCTGCTGACAGTGCATCTGCCGCTGCCACAAGAACTGCGATGATAGAAGTCGGTTCAGTATCGCCATGGTGAGATGCAATACTATTGATAACAACAGGATGCTCTTTATATTTTGTCGCCAGCTCAACACCAATTTCAACGTGGCTGCCTTCAACCTCATGATCGATTGCTTTTCCGATGTCATGTAATAAGCCAGCACGACGAGCAAGCTTTTCGTCTTCACCAAGTTCAGCTGCCATTAGTCCAGCTAAATAAGCAACTTCCATAGAGTGCTTTAAGACATTTTGACCGTAGCTTGTTCTAAATTTCAAACGACCTAAAATCTTAATTAAATCTGGATGTAACCCGTGTACTCCTACTTCAAAAGTCGTTTGTTCTCCAACTTCACGAATATACTCATCCACTTCACGTCTTGATTTTTCAACCATTTCTTCAATACGTGCTGGGTGAATACGGCCGTCTTGTACAAGTTTATCAAGAGCAATACGAGCAGTTTCACGACGAATTGGGTCAAAGCCTGATAAGATTACTGCTTCTGGTGTATCATCGATGATTAGATCAATACCTGTTAACGTTTCTAGTGTACGAATATTACGACCTTCACGTCCGATAATACGTCCCTTCATCTCGTCATTTGGAAGATTTACAACTGAAACCGTAGTTTCAGCAACGTGATCAGCAGCACATCTTTGCATAGCTAAAGATAAAATCTCTTTCGCTTTCTTATCTGCTTCTTCTTTTGCACGTATTTCAGTTTCTTTTACCATAACAGCGATTTCATGCGAAACTTCATTTTCAACTTTTTCTAGGATAATGGCTCTTGCTTGCTCACGCGTTAGGCTAGAAATACGCTCTAATTCATCTTGCTGTTTTTGTACTAACTCTCCCACTTTGCTTTCCAAATCTTCAATCTGCTGTTGTCTTACTACAAGAGATTCCTCTTTCTTCTCTAACAATTGCTGACTTTTCTCAAGCGATTCGTCTTTTCGATCAAGGTTCTCTTCTTTTTGCATTAAACGATTTTCTTGTTTTTGTAACTCGCTTCTTCGGTCACGAATTTCTAATTCTGCTTCTGTACGAAGTGTATGAATTTCATCCTTTGCTTCTAACAGCGCTTCTTTTTTCAGTGCTTCTGCTTGACGATTTGCATCTTCTACAATACGCTTCGCTTCATTGGCCGCACCGTTAATCTTCGCTTCTGCAATGGACTTTCGAACAAAAAATCCAACAACTGCACTGACGATGGCCAGCAAAATGGAGATGAGTAGCCAAACTACATTACTCATAATTTCACCTCCTCTTGCTATGAATGAAAAAAGACTGCATGGATGTACATTGTTTGCGCTTGCAACGTACAGCAATGACTGTCGTCCCGCCTTTTTAAGGGACTTTCTTCATTTCACAATTAAAATAGACATATGCTTATTTCGGAAAGTATCAGTCCTATCCGAATGTTACTTCTCTTCTTGAGAAGAGTGTATCGTATATAATATAAGAAAAAATATACATTATCATTGTATCTACCGCTATTTTCATTGTCAAGCTTTGTCTACTTTTACTTCCTTTACCACTGATGAAAAATAAAAGACACGAAACCGTGTCTTTTAATCATCAAGAAGATTCATATCTTCTCCACTTCCAGATGCCGCTTCTTCACCAATGCCATGATGCTCACGAATAAAGAATGCAATTTCATCTGTAACTTCTGGATTTTCTTTTAGGAATTGCTTCGCATTTTCACGCCCTTGTCCTAAGCGTTCTTCATTATAAGAATACCAAGCTCCGCTCTTTTGAACGATATCAAGTTCAGAAGCCATATCTAAAATTTCGCCTTCTCTTGAAATCCCTTCTCCGTACATAATATCAACTTCTGCAACGCGGAAAGGAGGTGCTACTTTATTTTTTACTACCTTCACTTTTGTTTTATTACCAACAATATCGTTACCTTGCTTTAACTGCTCAGCACGACGCACTTCAAGACGTACTGTTGAATAGAATTTCAACGCACGACCACCTGGAGTTGTTTCTGGATTTCCAAACATAACCCCAACTTTTTCACGAATTTGGTTAATAAAGATTGCGATTGTTTTTGACTTATTAATTGCACCAGATAATTTACGAAGAGCTTGTGACATTAAACGTGCTTGTAAACCGACGTGAGAGTCACCCATTTCTCCTTCAATCTCTGCTTTTGGAACAAGTGCTGCTACAGAGTCAATAACAATAATATCAATTGCACCGCTTCGTACTAATGCCTCTGCAATTTCTAATCCTTGTTCTCCTGTGTCTGGCTGAGATAATAGTAATTCATCAATGTTAACACCTAATTTTTGGGCATATACAGGATCCATTGCATGTTCTGCATCAATAAACGCCGCTTGTCCGCCTTGACGTTGTACTTCTGCAATCGCATGTAAGGAAACCGTTGTTTTACCTGAACTTTCAGGTCCGTAAATTTCAATAACACGGCCACGTGGATAACCACCAACTCCAAGGGCAACATCAAGTGCTAACGAACCACTTGATATAGTAGAAATCTTTCGTTCCGCTTGCTCTCCTAGTTTCATAATAGAGCCTTTACCGAATTGTTTTTCTATTTGTTTTAACGCCATATCTAAAGCCGCTTGACGATCACTCATTCAAAAATTCCTCCTTAACTTAAATGCTAATTTTATTATAATAGTTTCTTTCCATTATGCCAACAAAAATCGAACGTTTATTCGTTTTTTTTATTTTCCAGTAGATGAAAACCTTTATTTTTCTATATAATGTGAAACTTCCATCAGTGGAGTTTTTCTTCATCTCCCACTGATGGAAAGCCTGCCCAATCGGGCTTTTACGGACAGTTATTCCACAACTATCTTCTTCGCTTTCTCTGAATCTTGAGGTGGGGTCTTACTATCCACAAATAGCGGGATAAAATAGCAGAAGCTAGAAGAGACTTATATCTCTTCTAGCTTCTTATACAGATGATAAAATCCATATTTGACAGTTCGTTCACGAATTTGCTGGCGACTTCCACTTAATGCAAGCGGAATAACAATCGTCGGCTGTTCATCCATTGCTAATCCAATAAATACTGTCCCTGGTTCTTTCCCTTCAGAGGCATCTGGACCAGCTACTCCAGTAAAACTAATTCCAATATTGGCTTGCATAAGTTTTTTCACATTTTCTGCAAGATAGCAAGCACAGACTTCACTAACGGCTCCATCCGTTTGTAAAATCTCTTCTGGAACATGTAAAATATGTTGCTTTACATCATTGCTATAACAAATTATGCCGCCTGTAAACACAGAAGACGCACCAGCTACTTCGGTAATACGATCACCAAATAATCCGCCTGTTAAACTTTCAGCACATGCAATCGTCAAACATTTTTGTTTTAACAAGGCAATTGCTTTATTATGAAGAAGATCTTGATTATATCCGTAAAAAAATTGTCCTACTCTTTGTAAAATCAATTCTTCTATATCATTTATTAGCGTTTCCGCCTCTTTTGCATCATGATGCTTTGCAGTCAAACGAAGCGTTACTTCTCCTTCAGAAGCAAGAGGAGCAATCGTTGGGTTCATTTGAGCATCTATTAAGTCTTGAATCGTTGTCTCTAATTGTGATTCTCCAATTCCAAAGAATCGAAGAGTACGAGAATATAAATTCTCACCCGATGTAAAAGGGAGTAGCCAAGTCTCTACATAACTTGTATACATTGGATTCATTTCTTTAGGTGGTCCTGGAAGTAAAATATACACCTTGTTATCTTTACATAATCCCATCCCTGGAGCCATACCATGATCATTGGCGAACACAGTTGACCCCTTTAAAACAAGAGCTTGTTTTTTATTATTTTCCGTAAACTCTCTTCCCGTTCGTTTATAGTAGTCAGCAATTGAAGCGAGCGCTACTTCATCATATACAAGCTCTTCCTGCAGAGAAGAAGCAATTGTTTCTTTCGTTAAATCGTCTTTTGTCGGTCCTAATCCACCTGTAAAAATTAACATATCTGCACGTTTTTGAGCAATTTCAATTGCTTGACGCAAGCGATTATTGTTATCTCCTACAACAGTATGATAATATACATCGATTCCAATAGATGCCAGCTTTTCTGATAAAAATTTGGCATTCGTATTCGCAATTTGTCCAAGTAATAACTCTGTACCAACTGCGATAATCTCTGCATTCATCTTCCATTCCCCCATAAGCCGTTATTTCGAATTGACAAAAACCTCTCTATTTTTCCAGAAATAATCCCATCCTGAAATAATCGTAAAAATAAGCGCAATCCATATTGAAATTTCCGCAATTGGAATATGAATTAAATTAAATGGAACATCATGCAATAAGTACGCAGAAATTGCAATAACTTGCATCCACATTTTAATTTTCCCAGGCATCTTTGCAGCCGCTACTTCCCCTGTACCAGCTAATACAAGACGCAAGCCTGTAACGGCGAATTCTCGGCTAATAATAACAACAGCTATCCAAGTTGATACAAAATGTAAATCTACAAGCGTAATTAATGCTGCAGATACCAATAATTTATCCGCCAAAGGATCTAAAAATTTCCCTAGATTTGTTACAAGATTATGTTTTCTTGCATAATGGCCATCAATCCAATCTGTAGCAGAAGCAATAATAAAAACGATAGCTCCAGCTAAGTGCTGAATCGGTAATTCTACATTTCCAATTGTGTATGCTCCCCAATCAAATGGAACAAGCATAATAATTAAAAATATAGGAATTAAGAAAATTCTTGATACAGTAATTTTATTTGGTAAATTCACAGCTATTCCTCCATCATGTCAAAAACGGTTTGTGCATTGAAAAAAGTCATCGGAACGATGACTATTATTGCGCAGGTTGTTCTCCTAAGTTTTTAATCACCCAAATTTGATGATACATTTCTTCTGGATTAACTGGGAAAGCAACAGTTTGCCCATTAATTTTAATTTCAACATTTGGCGCACTACCAATGTTTAACCGCACAACATTTTTTGACCCTAAATCCTGTTGTTGTGTTTGCCCTTCCGTTAAAGTACCCGTATAGAGTACATTATTATTTTCGTCTTTAATATCTACATAACTTGTACCTTTTGCAATAACTTCTAATTTGAACTCTTTGTTATTGTGAATTTCCAATGTAGATACGTTCTTATTTGTCTCAACAAATTTAACATCTTCTTGAGATGCAGTTGGTTGTGACTGAGGTTGTTGAGGTGCTTCTTCTTTTTTTTCTTCTTTCTTTTCTTCTTTCTTTTGATCAAGAGGTGAATTTTTCGCTTTCTCTACTTCTGTTTGTGCACTTTCTGTTTGCTTTACATGGCCGTCATCTTTCCCTAGCACAAATTGAAAAACAAACCAAATTGCAACACCAATCGCAATAATAAGCACTGTAATTAAAATTTTAGGCATATGATCTGCAATCGGTGATGAAGTTGCTCTTTGTACAGTTTCCTGCGTTTTTTGTCCTCTTGAAATTTGCGGAACATCTTGAGAAACTGACTGCGGTAACTCATGTTTATACTCTTCTAACACTGCCTCTCCATTTAGACCAACCGCTTCTGCATATTGCTTTATAAAGGCACGTGCGTAAAAATCCCCAGGCAATATGCTGTAATTTCCTTCTTCGATACTAATCAAATAGCGTTTTTGAATTTTCGTAACTTCTTGCAGCTGATCGATGGAAAAACCCTTCAGTTCTCTTGCTTCTTTCAGCTTTTGTCCTAATTCCGTCAATGCTAACACCTCAATATTTCTTTAAAAGTCAAACATGGAAAAATTATTCTGATTTCCTTGTTCAATTTCATCTACTAGGCTGTATTGAATTTCTTCATCGTAATCATTTCGTAACTCAATAATGTAATCAAAATCATCAAGTGTATATTCTGACTGACTCACAAATATATCTGGATGCTCTACAACTTTTGTTGATGGCAATCTCATAATTTCGCGAACAAGCTGCCAATGTCGTTCATTTGCGCGCTTCGTTGAAACAATTCCATCTAAAATAAAGATATTATTATCACTATATTCATCTTCAATTAATTGACTACGAACCGTCTGTTTAATGAGCGTCGATGATACAAAAAGCCACCGTTTATTTGCACAAACACTCGCCGCAACGATAGACTCTGTTTTTCCAACGCGCGGCATTCCGCGAATTCCAATTAATTTATGGCCTTCTTTTTTCATGAGTTCCGCCATAAAATCCACAAGCAAGCCTAATTCATCACGAACGAAACGAAATGTTTTCTTATCATCCGCATCCCGCTGTATATACCTTCCATGTCGAACTGCTAACCGATCACGAAGCTTCGGTGAACGATATTTCGTTACGGTTATATTATCCATCGTATTTAGAATTGATTCAAGTCTAGAAATTTGTTCTTGATTATCACACATTAACAATAGTCCACGCCGAGCATTATCTACCCCATTAATTGTTACGATATTAATACCAAGCATACCGATCAACGAAGAAACGTCGCCAAGCAAGCCAGGTCGGTTTTTATGTATTTCATATTCAAAATACCATTCAATCATTTGATGACACTCCCCTTGCTTACTTTACACCTATGTACTATATTATATGATTTTTCCCTAATAGGAAAGCGAAATGTATAATAGAACTCGATTTAATCTAGAGATTTTCAACATCAACAAAAAAGAGAGGATTCCTCCTCCCTTTTTCTTACTTAGTGTTTTACCATTTTCACCATTAAGTTTGCGATTGTGTGTTGCTCTTGTTCATCTGCAACTTTCCACAGCTCCATCAATAATTTTTCTTGGTCATTACGCGCTTCTACTTCATTTGCTAAATAATCACCAATGCGATAAGCCATATCAGAAATTGCACCGCCATCTAACCCTTTTCCTTGCGCTTGCTCTAAACGTTCTCCTAAAAAGCCTTTCCATTGTTCAAAGTTTTCTAACACTGTCATTGTTAAGCACCTCACTATAAAGTAATGGAGTCATGTTTACTTTTTGCTATTATGTCCTTTTTTATGTATGAACAGAAAACAAAATATAATGCTCCTTACTTTAAGCGCTTAACAATGCCAGCCCCCATTAACCCCAATGATTTGACCTGTTATATAAGATGCTTGGGGAGAAACTATAAATGCAACTGTGTTTGCAACTTCCTCTGCCATTCCTAATCGTCCAAGTGGAATTTCTTCTGCAATATCTTGCTTTTCTTCATCTGAAAATTCACGTAGCATCTCTGTTTCAATTGCGCCGGGAGCAACAGCATTCACTCGTACACCACTTAATGCAACTTCTTTTGCCAGAGCTTTTACGTACGAATTTTGTGCTCCTTTTACCATAGAATATAACACTTCACATGAAGCACCTATTTGTCCCCATATGGAGGAGATAATGACAATATTTCCACTTCGATTTCGAATCATTGAAGGAAGTACAAATGAAATAAGTTTATATACATTTTTTACTTGCAGCTCCACCATCTCATTTAATTGTTTATCGGTAATATCTGTCGTTAATCCAAAGATACTTTTTCCAGCTGCATATACTACAGTATCAATTTGATGATGAATTTGAGACCATAGACGCTCAGCACTATCCACTTCTGATAAATTAGCTTGAACTGGAATAATACCTTCTAGTTCAAGCTGTAACTCCAAAATTTTCTTTTCACTTCGGTTATAATGGACATATACCGTATACCCATCTTTCACTAGCCGCCTTACAACGGCAGAACCGATTCCTCCACTTCCCCCGGTAACTAACGCATATTTCTTCATCCTGTTCCTCTCTCTACTACATTATTTCTTTGGAAGAACTTGACAAACACTTACTCTTTCTTCTTTTAAAAAGCTCTTCGCGACTGTTTGTAAATCTTCAATTGATAAACTTTCCAAAACAGATAATGCATCAAACAAACTAGAACCGTTAAATGCATATCGTGTGAATTGATTCGCAATATATTCTGATGAATTTAACGAACGTAAAAAACCACCTATTTTCTTCTTCTTCACACGCTCTAATGTTTCACCGCATAACTCATCATAATTTGTTTGCAATAAAATATCAGTTATTTGCTTCGCTAGCTTATCCGGCTGTTTCGTATCTCCGCCAATCATTGCAAAACCGAAACTGCTTTCTTCTGTATAATCGTACGAAAACGTATCATCAATTAAACCTTCATTATATAACGTCTCATAATGAGTAGAACCTTTTCCAAATAAATAATCTAACAGAAGGGTTAAGGCAATTTCTTGTTTTAGCAGGTCTTTTCCTTCTTTCTTTAAGTCCTGTGTTTTCACACCAACTAAACATTTTGGTGTTTGTACTGGCATTGTAATAACCATTTTTTTCTCGTTTACTTGTTCTGGTTCTTCATCAAAAGACCGAACAATTTCAGATTGAGCGGTATAATTTTTCTTCGCTTGATTTTCACGCACTAAATTCATTGTCTTCTCTGGGTCAATAGAGCCAACAATAAATAATAACATATTGCTTGGGTGATAAAATGTATGATAGCATTCATACAGTAAATCTTTCGTAATTTTGCTAATAGAATCAATTGTTCCAGCGATATCAATCTTTACAGGATGTTTCCTATATAAGCTGTCAATTAATCCAAAATATAAACGCCAATCAGCATTATCTTGGTACATTTGAATTTCTTGACCGATAATTCCCTTCTCTTTCTCAACCGTTTGTTCAGAAAAGTACGGCTCTTGCACGAAATCCAACAATGTTTCTAAGTTTGTTTCAACGTTTGATGTGCAAGAAAATAAATATGCAGTTCTTGTAAAAGATGTAAATGCATTTGAAGAAGCTCCTTGTTTACTAAATAATTGAAACGCATCATGATCCTCTTTTTCAAATAATTTATGCTCTAAAAAGTGTGCAATCCCATCTGGTACACGGAGCATCTCATCTTTTCCAAGCGGCATAAACGCATTATCAATCGAACCATACTTTGTCGTAAATGTTGCATACGTTTTATTAAAGCCTTGCTTCGGAAGAATATATACTTCTAAACCATTCGAAAGTTTCTCATAATATAGCGTTTCTTTTAATTGTTCGTACACGATTCTTTCCATCTTAAACACCCTCCGTCCCGTGTAAGAAATAAATTGTATCTAGCTGGATATTATTAGCCACGTTCACGATTGCATCTTTCGTTACCCGTTCAATCCCTGTTAACCATTCTCCTACAGGGCGATTATAATTTGCAATTATTTCATGATACAGAAGTTCTACAAGACCGCGCGGCGTATCAATTGTTTCTAAGATTTGATTTTTAATTACACTTTTTGTTTGTACGATTTCCTCATCAGTAAAATCACCATTTTGCATCGCTGTCATTTGTTCTTTAATAATCGTAACAGCTTTTTCATAATTTTTTCCCTCAATTCCAGACATCACGAACAGAAGTCCTTTGTGACTTTCATAACGAGAAGCAGCATAGTATGCCAAACTGTTTTTCTCACGTACATTAACAAATAATTTTGAATGTGAAAAACCACCAAACAAACCATTAAATAACTGCAAAGCAAAATAGTCTTCGTCACGATACGTAATATATGTGCGGTATCCAACATTTAATTTACTTTGTTTTAATTCTTGTTTTTCTACAACTTCTTGCTCTTCTTCATTTTTCTTATGCAACATTACATTTCTTTCTTTCACCTCACGTTTAGAAACAGAGAAATATTGTTTCACAAGGTCAAGAGCCCCCGCTTCAATATCACCTATAATATATAAATCCATTTCATCTTCTTCTAAGACTTTTTTATAGTATTGATACAGCGTCTCGCTTGTAATAGCAGAAACACGCTCTTTTTGACCATTTGCACTTAAGCGATATGGCTCTACTTTACACATTTCTTCGATGAGGCGTTCATTAGCATAACGCATTTTATCATCAAACGTAGATTCGATACGCTGCACAAGCGCACGTTTCTCACTTTCCACAACCGTTTGTAAAAAACCATTACCTTCTGTTGCTGGTCTTAGTAAAATATCAGCAAGCATAGCAAGCGCTTTTTCAAAGAGCGGAGGCGCTTCTTGTAAATACGTTTCATTAGCAACATCTATATAAATAGAAATAATATGATCTTCACCTTTTTTACTTACATCTACAGCTAATGAAGAGCCATATAACTCCTCTAAATATTGACGAATACGAATAACAGATGGATGTGTTTCTGTAGCACTTTGTAATACATAAGGAAGTAATGCCCGTTCTGTTACTGTTTCTTCACATAACGGTGCCTTCAGGCGCAATACAAATGTATTCGTTTTATATTTTTCCGTTGGAATAATATGTAGGCGTAATCCACCTAATTCATGTGTTTCTTGTTTTATAAGCTCCATTGGTAAACCTCCTCTAAAAAGGAATTTTCTTCTTCAATATACAGTTTTCACAAAAGAAATTGCAACTTTTCTCATGTATTAACGTTATTGTATGTAAAAAAACTCGCACTAATGTGCGAGCTTTTTAGCTTTTAGCGTTTTCCTTTTTCATATGGTGTTCCAAGCGCTTTCGGAGCTTCGGAACGCCCAACAAAACCGACAAGTGCAAAAATTGTTAATACATATGGTAATATCGTTAAAAAGACACTTGGAATTTGATTTAAAACAGGAATTGTACCACCTGCAACGCCTAGTGACTGTGCAAATCCAAAAAATAACGCTGCACCTAGAGCCCCAATTGGATGCCATTTTCCAAAAATCATTGCTGCTAACGCTAAAAACCCTTGGCCTGTAATTGTAGCGCCAGAAAAGTTATTTGAGATAGATGTTGAAAATACAGCACCGCCGACACCTGCAAACATACCTGATAAGCAAACAGCAATATAGCGCATTTTATAAACATTAACACCCATTGTATCAGCTGCCATCGGATGTTCCCCAACAGCACGTAATCGTAAGCCAAATGGTGTTTTATAAATCACATACCAAACTACAAATGCTAAAATGATTGCAATATAAGAGGTTAATGGTACATCAGAGAAAAACACTTTTCCAATAACAGGAATATCAGAAAGGCCAGGAATATCAATTTTTTCAATACGATATTGGATAAAATCAGTTTGACCTTTTCCAAAAATCTTTTTAATCGCAAACACTGTTAATCCTAACGCTAAAAAGTTAATCGCTACTCCGCTGACAACTTGATCAGCGCGGAATGTAATTGATGCAACCGCATGAAGAAGTGCAAATAATCCCCCGCCAATCGCTGCAAAAATAAGCGCAATCCACGGCGTCATTGCTCCCCATGTATCCCCCATTAATAAAGTTGTAACAACTCCAACAAACGCACCAAACAACATTAAACCTTCTAATGCAATGTTAACAACACCAGAACGTTCACTAAATACGCCTCCAAGTGCTGTAAAAATAAGCGGTGCTGCTGTATATAACGTACCTGTGACAAGAATGGCTACAATATCTAGGAAACTCATTTATTTCCCCTCCTTGCTAAAACGAGAAAGTGCCCATCGTAAAACATAGCTGCATGCTACAAAGAAAATAATACAAGCAACAATGACATTAATTAGTTCAGATGGAACATTCGCTTCAAAGTTCATTTGCGGCGCAGCACTTTTCAGACCGCCAAATAAAAGTGCTGCTAATAAAATACCAAATGCATTATTTGCACCAAGAAGAGCAACAGCGATACCATCAAATCCTATTCCTGTAAAAGAAGACATCGCTGTCATACTTTGGAACGTTCCAAGCCCTTCCATCGCACCGCCAATTCCAGCAAACGCACCAGCAATTGTCATTGACAATATAATATTACGCGACACTTTCATCCCTGCATATTTGGAGGCATGTTGATTAAATCCAACTGATTTGAGCTCGTAACCTAATGTTGTTCGTTCTAATAAAAACCACATAATAATCGCCATAATAATTGCTACAATAATTCCCCAGTGCAGGCGAGAGCCTCCTGTTAAAGATGATAACCAAGAAGAAGCTAGAGACGCGCTTGCTTGTATATCATACGATTTTTCATTTCCTTCATGTAAAAAACGTTTAATAATATCATAAGTTACGTAAAGCGCGATATAGTTCATCATAATTGTAACGATAACTTCGTTTACCTTGAATTTCCCTTTTAAATATCCAGGAATAAATCCCCACAGTCCGCCAGCAAGGGCTGCAACTAATATCGATAATGGAATATGGAGAAAGGCTGGTAGAGAAACAGCATAACCGAACCAAACAGCAGCGAGCCACCCAACTAATAATTGTCCTTCTACCCCGATATTAAACAAACCTGTACGGAACGCAAATGCTACCGATAAACCCGCAAGAGCAAGTGGAATCATCGTTCGAAGTGTTTCCCCTATCGCACGTGGATTTCCAACCATTCCATCCCATAATGCAGCATAGCCGGCGATTGGATCGTATCCGCTCGTAATCATAATAATGGCTCCAACAAGTAAACCAAAAATAACGGATAATACAGGTACTACCATATTAATTGTTCGCTCCGTTAAAAACTTTTTAGCCATTTGTATTCACCTTCTCTTTCTTCTTTCCCCCAGCCATTAACAGACCTAGTTGTTGTTCATTTGTTTCTTTTGCATTCACAATGTCCACAATTTTCCCTTCATAAATAACAGCGATACGGTCACTTACATTTAAAATTTCGTCAAGCTCTAGCGAAAGTAGTAAAACTGCTTTTCCTTTATCACGCTGTTCAATTAGCTTTTTATGAATAAATTCAATTGCCCCGACATCTAAACCGCGTGTTGGCTGTGCAGCAATCAATAAATCCGGATCACGGTCCACTTCACGAGCAATAATTGCCTTTTGCTGGTTTCCCCCAGATAACGCCCGTGCTGGTGTATGCTCACTCGGTGTACGAACATCAAACTGTTGAATTAACGACTTTGCTTTTTCATATACTTTCGAAAAATTCAAAATACCTTTTTTGGAATACGGATTTTTATAATATGTTTGAAGTACCATATTATCTCCAATAGAAAAATCAAGAACGAGCCCATGTTTATGACGATCTTCTGGAATATGTCCAACGCCTTCTTCTGTAATGCGTCTAACTGGCCAATTCGTCACGTCCTTCTCTCTTAACGTAATAGAGCCTGACTCAACTTTTCGTAAACCAGTAATCGCTTCTATTAATTCACTTTGTCCATTTCCATCGATTCCTGCAATACCAACAATCTCTCCTCCACGAACAGTTAAGTCAAGTCCTTTTACGGTAGGTAACTGACGTGCATCGTGCACAACAAGATTAGAAATCGTAAGTACATTTTCACGTGGTTTGGCGTCTGACTTTTCAGTTTTAAAATTCACTTGACGTCCGACCATTAATTCTGCAAGCTTGTTTTCATCTGTATTTGCAACGTCTACCGTACCAATTCCTTTTCCTTTACGAATAATTGTACAACGATTACACACTTCCATAATTTCTTTCAACTTATGTGTAATAAGAATAATAGATTTCCCTTCTTGTACAAGCTTTTTCATAATATGAATAAGCTCTTGAATCTCCTGCGGTGTTAATACAGCTGTAGGTTCATCAAAAATTAAAATCTCCGCCCCGCGATAGAGCGTTTTCAAAATTTCTACACGTTGTTGCATTCCAACAGAAATATCTTCTATTTTCGCATATGGGTCTACTGCTAGTCCGTATTGCTCAGATAATTTTTTAATTTTTTCCGCTGCTTCATCAATAGCAATTTTACCGTTTTTCTTCGGTTCATTTCCTAGAATAATATTTTCCGTGACTGTAAAATTATGAACAAGCATAAAGTGCTGATGCACCATACCAATTCCAAGATCATTCGCTACATTCGGATTCGTAATTTTCACAGGCTGCCCTTTAATTTTAATTTCTCCTTGTTCTGGTTGATACAATCCAAACAAAACATTCATAAGTGTTGATTTTCCAGCACCGTTTTCTCCAAGTAAAGCATGAATTTCTCCCTGTTTCACTTGCAGCGTAATATTATCATTCGCTACAATCCCCGGGAATACTTTCGTAATATTGTTCATCTCAATTACGTATTCCATGTTATTCCTCCTTGACAGGACAAAGTTCTTTATATATACAAAGGTTAGTTCTAAGAACTAACCTTTGCTATTTCTCTAACATTATTTTTTAAGAGAAGCCTCATATGTTTTGTACTCATCTGGAGTAGATGGCACTTTAATTTCACCGTTTATGATTTTCTTTTTATAATCTTCTACTTTTGTTAAAATCTCTGGATTTACTTTTTTCACGTTATCAGTTGTTTTTGCAATCCCGATACCATCATCTTTTAAGCCAAACTCTTCTGTTTTACCACCTTGTAATTTACCATCTTTTGCTTCTTGTGAAACTTTTTCCACTGCAACATCAACACGTTTTACCATTGAAGTTAATGTTACATTCTCTGGCATACCTTCTTGTGTTTGATCACGGTCAACACCGATTACCCAAACATTTTCACCTTTTTTCTTACGGTTTTTCGCTTCTGTAAACACACCGTTACCCGTTGCACCAGATGCATGATAAATTACGTCAACGCCTTGGCCGTACATAGCAGAAGCTAATACAGAACCTTTTTCTGGCTTATCAAATGCTTCAGCATATTGAGATACAATTTCAATGTTCGGATTTACTGCTTTTACCCCAGCTTTAAAACCAGATTCAAATTTTTCAATTAATGGACTCTTTACACCACCGATAAAGCCAATTTTGTTTGATTTCGTTGTCATTGCTGCCACTACACCAACAAGGAAAGAACCTTCATGGTCTTTAAATGTAATACTTGTTACGTTCGGTTTATTTACTACAGCATCAACAATCGCGAATTGATTTTTTGGGAATTGACCCGCTACTTTTTCAATTGATTTTTGCATTAAGAATCCAATTCCGAATGTCAAGTCGTAATTTGTTTCCCCAAACTTTGTTAAGTTAGGAACATAGTCTGATTCTTTAGAAGATTGCAGATAACGATATTCTTCGTTTTCTTTTAACTTATTCTCTTTACCAAATGCAGTTAAACCTTCCCAAGCAGATTGGTTAAATGATTTATCATCTACTCCACCAACGTCTGTAACCATACCAACCTTAAAGTTATTATTTCCTTTTCCCTCTTTTTTGTCACTTTCCTTATTCGTGTTACCACAAGCTCCTAAAATCGTGCTTGCCGCTAACGTTAGTGATAATAAAATCCCCGCTTTTTTCTTCATACTAGAAACCCCTCCTAAAATATGTATCATTCTACCTATATGACCATGTCCCCGTTTTCTTGCTGTCACCCCCCTAAAAAGGGAACATTTTACATTCGTTTTCTTAACACGTGAAAGCTAAATTTATCTGCTCGAAAATAGTTAATAGAATATAAAATCGGTTCATCATTTTGATCATAATGCATTTGCTTTAATACAAGCAGTGCCGTTTCTGGCTCACACTCTAGAATCGGTGATATCTTCGGATGATAACCGAGCGGTTCAATATGAGCAACAGCATACGTAATGCGTTTATTTGTGTTTTTATGAATGACAGTAAGTAATGATTCTTCTTTGTATTCTGACAAATCAGGAAGAACTTCTTTTGGCAACTTATCAACACAATATACAACAGGTTCCCCGTCTGCTGTACGAACGCGTTCAATCATAAGTGTTTCAAAATCATCTTCACTATGAAACTTCTCTTTTTCTTCTTCCGTTAAATTGCCTATTGATGATGATAAAAACACTGTCCCTGGCGTTTTCCCTGCACTAGTAATCATATCTGTAATACTAGATAATTGTTCAATTCCTGAAGAAAACAAAGGTTTTGCATTTACAAACGTCCCTACACCGTGCCTGCGAATAACAACGTTTTCTTCTTCTAAGATTCGAAGCGCTTCTCGCAATGTCGCTCTACTGACACCTAACTCTTTTGCTAGATCAAATTCGGATGGTAGCTTTTGTTTCTCTTTATACTCCCCGTTTTTAATCTTTTCTTTAATGTGGTCAATCACTCGTAAATACAAATGTCGACTATCTGACTTTACTGACATAAGACTCCCCTCGCACTTCACTTATTCGACCTCTGATGTAAGACCTCTTTTCTCTTTTTTCCACAATTAATATACCATGGATGCCCCTGAATAAAAATAAGAAAATTGTAATTTGTCAAATAAATGCTAATAATTTTTTTAGGTTAAATTTTCTTTCTTTAACCCATAAAAAAAACTTTGTACACCTACATTTCTCATATGCTGAAAAAGTCAGGGACAAAGTTATGATACACCTTGTATTTACACTTTTTTCTCATAGTCTAGCTAATTTATGGTTGCTAGGTAGAAACTTATGGACCTTATTTCCAAGATTATATGAGGTTTATTTTGATTTCGAAGTAATCGTACCACTTGATATGATTACTGTCAATACAATCCAACAAAAAAATCGAACGTTGAAATAAAAAGATATATAACCATTCGTATTCTCATCGAAACACAACGATAGTAAGCGTTGTCATTTTTATTTAATAAAGAAACCGGCTAGAAGTGTTTCTAACCGGCTTCTTTATCTCACATGAACAGACAACTTTATCCCGCACTAACGGGCAGTAAGCCCCACCTCAAGATTTAGAGAAAGCTAAGAAGATAGATGGGGAATAACTGCCCATAAGAGCCTGATTGGGCGGGCTTTCCATCAACGGGGAATAAAGCCTCCCCGGCTGATGGAAGTTTCACTTTATTACGAACTTTTCTCTTGAATATCTTTTACTAATACTTCACGGGGCTTACTTCCTTCATACGGTCCCACGATACCATTCATTTCCATCGCGTCAATTAAACGTGCCGCCCGCGTATACCCAACACGGAACCTCCGCTGTAACATAGAAACTGACGCTGTCTGCATATCGACAACAAGCTGAACTGCTTCATCATATAAACTATCCTCTACTTCTTGCGTTGTTTCTGGTACATCTTGCGGGATCATATCCTCTTGATACTGTGCTTTTTGCTGCGTAACAACATATTCTACTACTTTCTCTACTTCCTCATCTGATAGAAATGCTCCTTGCACACGAACTGGTTTAGAAGCACCAATTGGTACAAACAGCATATCACCGCGTCCTAATAATTTCTCTGCTCCCCCTGTATCAAGAATAGTTCTTGAATCAATTTGAGAAGAAACTGCAAAGGCAATTCGCGATGGAATATTCGCTTTAATAACACCCGTAATAACATCCACAGATGGACGCTGCGTTGCAATAATTAAATGAATACCAGCTGCACGTGCCATTTGTGCAAGACGCATAATCGCATCCTCTACATCGGAAGAAGCAACCATCATTAAATCTGCCAACTCGTCCACTATAACAACAATATAAGGAAGTTCGGGTTGCTTCGCTTCAGAATGTTCGTTATGTTGCTTTATATATTCGTTATACCCTTCAATATTACGCGTTCCACTATGAGCAAACAATTCATAGCGACGCTCCATTTCATTGACAACTTTTTTTAGCGCCTGCGATGCTTTCTTCGGATCTGTTACAACAGGCGTTAATAAATGCGGTACACCATTGTATACATTTAACTCTACCATTTTCGGATCAATCATCATGAGTTTCACCTCGTGCGGCTTAGCGCGCATTAAGATACTTGTGATAATTCCGTTTATACATACACTCTTTCCGCTACCAGTTGCTCCTGCTACAAGTAAATGAGGCATTTTATTCAGACGGGCTAATACAGCTTCTCCTGTAATGTCACGCCCAAGTCCAATTAATAACTTTTCTTCTGGATGATTATTCGCTTTCGAATCTAACACTTCTCTTAACGTAACGATTGCAACTTCTGAATTTGGCACTTCAATCCCAACAGCTGATTTCCCAGGAATTGGGGCTTCAATTCGAATATCTTTTGCCGCTAAAGCTAATGCCAAATCATCACTTAAACTAACAATTTTACTTACTTTAACTCCCATATCAGGATACACTTCATATTTTGTAACAGCTGGTCCTCTATGAACCTTTGTTACTTTCGCTTTCACACCGAAGCTTTGGAATGTTCGTTCCAACTTACGTGCATTTTCATAAATCGTTTCATTTTCATTGGTCACTTGCTTATTCTTTGGAAACTTTAATAGTTCTAAAGAAG
The DNA here is from genome assembly GCF_002560985.1 of Bacillus sp. AFS018417. NCBI lineage: Bacteria > Bacillati > Bacillota > Bacilli > Caryophanales > Bacillaceae > Bacillus > Bacillus sp. AFS018417. The sequence goes on along the minus strand of NZ_NTTM01000032.1, from coordinate 81,593 downwards.
GCAACTTATAATCTTTATTTTCAACATCTGAAAAATGCATTGGTGGCGCCGCTGTCTCTCCAGCAAGAGATTCAACAATTTTCCCACCTTTCTGCCGCTTCGGCTGCTCCTCTTGCATAGGCAGAGATTCTTCTAGATTTGTTTCAGAAGTAAGCGATTCATTTCTTATTGGATCTGGTGTTGTATAGTTTTCAGTAAAGTTTGATATAATCGGCGGCACTACTTCAACCTCTTCTACACTCTCTTCTAACTCCGGCACTTCTTGCACATGACGTTCACTTCGCGTACGAACGGTCTTTTTCTTTTCCGTTTTCTCAGCAGCACGTTTTGTTTGCCACTCTTTGTAATCACCTTGCATCGATTCAAATTGCCCTCTGAATATTCGCCCAATCGGTGCAAGCACCTCGCCTATATGTTTATTTGTAATACATAGTACACCAAGTAAAATGAGAATCATTCCAATTATGTATGCGCCAACTTCATCAAATAAAAAGTAACATGTCGCAAACATAATAGCCCCAAACATCCCTCCGCCTAAATGAACCGTGTCGACTCCTTTTTTCATTTCATGAAAAAACAAATCTTTCGTAGTCACAATAACAGATGAACTTTGTACCGCCCCATCTTTTGTTAGAAGGTTGACTAACGTAATATGACTAAACATGAGCACAGCTAATGTGATTAAATATATACCAATCAATCGTTTGTGCAATAAATTTGGCCACTCTCGTTTTATAACAAACGCTATAGAAAGAGCAATAACTCCGAGTACTCCAAGTATGTACCATTCCCCAAAGAAAAAGCGAAAAAATAGCACGAATGCTTTTCCGACAATACCTAGCTGCATAATTGTAATGATAGAGAGCGCAAAAAGAGCCAAACCGACGATTTCGTAGTACAAAGTTGGCTTTATGGTACGTCTTGCTTTTGTTTTCGTCCCTCTTTGCTTTTGTTTTGCCATTTCTTCACCTCAAATTCCAATTCAAAATATAACTTTTGTAAAACAAGTGTAGTTTCAATCCCGCTCTAATGGCAGTGAATTTTCTTCACATTATCTTATCAGTGGATAATTTAAAGCCGAATACTAATAAAGTAAAACCTCCATGAATGCAAGGTTTTCATCCCTCACATCGTTAGCCCGACCAATCGAGATTTTACGGGAAATTATCCCGCTCCTATCTTCTTTGTTTTCTTAAAATCTTGAAGCAGGTGATAATTTCCCGCGAATAGCGGGATAAATTGAAGAAAGCAGCCTATACACGGCTGCTCCACCTTCTTGTTTTTTATATTATACCATAGCTCATAAACAAAATCCTGCTTTTACGAAAAGGATATTTTCTGCCCCGGTTCATATTGTAAAAAATGCTGGGGATTTGTACTTAATACTCGTACAACAGAATAATCATTTTCATTCCCCATTTCAACAACCATATCAATACCATCTACATGTACAATTTTCTGCCTTGCAAATTCTGTATGATCCATTGGATACACGAGTTGCTCTGGCATAATGGTATATAAAATCATTGTAATAACGCCCCGCTTTGTTCAGATGATGCTTTTGCGTCAATTAATTCATTTAATTTTTTGACCGCTTGGCCAATCCCTCCAACATCATCAATTAAACCATATTTCACCGCATCTCCACCTACAACATTCGTACCAATATCTCGTGTTAAATTCCCTTTCGCAAACATTAGCTCCTTAAAACGATCTTCTGTTACTTTTGAATGCTTTGTGACAAAACGAATGACACGCTCTTGCATCTTATCTAAATACTCAAATGTTTGCGGAACACCTATCACAAGACCTGTAAGACGAATAGGATGAATCGTCATTGTTGCTGTTTCTGCAATGAATGAATAATCTGTTGACACAGCAATCGGCACACCAATTGAATGACCTCCACCAAGAACAATCGATACTGTTGGTTTCGAAAGCGAAGCAATCATTTCAGAAATTGCAAGCCCAGCTTCTACATCTCCTCCAACTGTATTTAACAAAATTAATAGCCCTTCAATTTTAGGATTTTGTTCAATTGCTACAATTTGAGGAATAACATGTTCATATTTCGTTGTTTTATTTTGCGGCGGTAATTGTACATGCCCTTCAATTTGCCCTACAATCGTTAAACAATGAATACGCGATTCATTTAATTGCGGGACATTTGTCTGTCCAAGTTGCTGAATTTTCTCTAGCACAGAAGCTTCTTTCGTTTCTTCTTTTGTCTCGGCCTCTTTTTCTTCATTTTTCATTTCATCACGCTCTACCATATCGAATCCCCTTTCTCACGTATACAACTATTATTTGTTAAGTTGTAAATTTCATTCGAAAGAGGACAAAAGAAAAAGCCGCCTACAAATAGGCAGCCATCTCTTATACTTCCATGATAATTGGTAAAATCATCGGTTTTCTCTTTGTTTTTTCAAATAAAAATTGTCCAAGTAGCTCACGAATATTTTGTTTTAACGTTGACCATTCAATAGAATATTCTTTGATAGATTGTTCTACAATTGTACGTACAATATCAGTTGATTTTTCAATTAACGCCTCTGATTCACGAACATAAACAAATCCTCGCGAAATAATTTCTGGTCCAGAAATAATCTTTTTCTCATCTTTTCCAAGCGTTACAACAACGACTAAAATACCATCTTGTGATAACATTTTACGATCACGTAAAACGATATTTCCAACATCACCAACGCCTAATCCATCAATCAATACATTTCCTGCAGGAACCTTACCAGCAGGTTTTGCCTCTCCATCTGTGAAGGAAATCACTTCACCTTTTTCCGTGATAAAAATACGATCTGAGTGAACGCCAACACCTTGAGCTAAACGGGCATGCGCCTTTTGCATACGGAATTCACCATGTACAGGCAGAAAATATTTCGGTCTCATTAAGTTTAACATTAGTTTCAATTCTTCTTGACTACCATGCCCGGAAACATGGACTTTCTTTTCTCCGTAATATACGACATCCGCACCTGCTCTAAACAGTAAATCAATTGTTCTTGAAACAGATGTTTCATTCCCTGGAATTGGGGATGCAGCAATAATGACTGTATCACCTTTACGAATTGAAATTTGTTTATGGGCTTGTCTTGCCATTCTAGAAAGAGCAGCCATTGGCTCACCTTGGCTACCAGTCGTTAAAATCGTCACCTTTTTCTCAGGATAATTATCAACATCCTGAAGTGAAATTAACATACCGTCTGGAATATTTAAATACCCTAGATTATACGCAATATCAACAACTTTTACCATACTTCGTCCAACTACCGCTACCTTACGCCCAGTTTCATACGCTGCATCAAAAACTTGTTGAATACGATGAACGTTAGAAGCAAATGAAGCCACAATAATACGACCTTCTGAATTATAAAATACTTTAGAAATCTCCAAACCGACTTCTCTCTCAGATCCTGTATAGCCAGGGCGCTCTGCATTCGTACTATCAGATAGTAAACAAAGCACACCTTCATTTCCAATTTGTGCCATTTTTCCGATATCTGAACCATTATTCCCAACAGGAGTTTGGTCAAATTTAAAATCACCAGTATATACAATTGCACCTTGTGAAGTATGGAAGCAAACCCCTACTGCATCTGGAATACTGTGTGTTGTTTTAAAGAAGGAAACAGTTGTTGTATCGAATTCTACCGTAGCATTAGAATCAATCGTTTTTAAATCAACGCGACCTAACATACCCGCTTCCCCTAATTTTTCTTTCACGAGACCATTCGTCAGCTTTGTTCCATAAACCGGAATATCTAATTTTCTTAACACATAGACAATACCACCAATATGATCTTCATGGCCATGTGTTAAAAATAGTCCTTTTACTCGCTCTTTATTTTCCACTAAATATGTGATGTCAGGAATAACAATATCTATTCCAAACATCTCTTCTTCCGGAAACATAAGTCCCGCATCTACAATAAAAATTTCAGAGTCAATTTCAACGCAGTACATATTTTTTCCAATTTCGCCCACTCCACCGAGAGCGAATACTTTTACAGTATCTATCTCTTTTTTCTTCATGTTGTTGCCTGGTTTAAAAATGTTGTAAAAACTGATCCCACTAACATTGTAGAGAAACCAGGGGAAACTCCACCATCATTTTTCAGCATCTAAAACGAAGGTCTTATCGCTATGCGATATCACGTTTTTTCGTTTTTAAACCAGGTTCCACCTCTCTTTCATTATATAAATCAAATGTTTTATGTAATTTCATACAAAATCCGATAATCCGTAAAGTTTTCCCATTTTTGCTAAGCATACCCGTACTAAGCTACTTAGCCATATTATAACTGATACAAGAAATAGAACACAAGTTAAATTATAAGAAAGAAAAGAGAAGAATGTGTACACGATGATAAACTGGATTCATTTCACCACTTCATCTAAGCAATAAAGTGAAACTTCCACCCGTGGGGATTTTCTTTGTAGATAGGGGGCTTACTGCCCCAAAATAGTGAGATAAAGTGAAACTTCCATCAGTGGGGATTCTCTTCATCCCCCACTGATGGTTAGTTGAACCAATCGGGCTTTTACGGGCAGTTATCCCCCACCTATCTTCTTTGCTTCTCTCTCCATCTTGAGGTGAGGGTCTTAGTCTTACTGCCCGTTAATGCGGGATACAGTACGAAACACAAAAAAGTGACTTAGTACAACACTAAGCCACTTTTCTTTTCTATTAACGAGGAATAGATTGTATAACTTCAAGTAATTGCGTTCTTTCTGCCTCAGTTAATGGTAGAAGAGGTAAACGAACAGAACCAACATCTAACCCTACGATTTGCAGTGCTGTTTTGACAGGAGTTGGACTCGGTGCCATAAATAGTGCATTCGTCACTCTTACTAACAATTGATGAAGCGTTTGTGCTGTTTTCATATCGCCAGTTTGGAATGCTGCAATCATGTCTTGCATTTCGTTACCAATAACATGAGAAGCAACAGATACAATACCTTTCGCTCCAATTGCCATCGCTGGCAATGTTAAGCCATCATCACCGCTGTATACAGCAAAATTATCATCTGTTTTTTCAATGATTTCTGTCATTGTTAATACATCGCCGCCTGCATCCTTGATTGCAACAATGTTTGGAATTTGTGATAAACGAACAACTGTATCAACAGAAATTTGTACAATAGATCGGCCTGGAACGTTATATAACATAACCGGCAGTTTTGTACTTTCAGCAATTGTTTTAAAGTGCTGATACATACCTTCTTGACTTGGTTTATTATAATACGGTGCAACTAGCATAATCGCATCTACACCTACTTCTTCTGCTTTTTGCGTAAGCTCCGTAGAAGCATGTGTATTATTGCTACCAGTTCCAGCAATTACAGGCACTCTTTTATCGACAACAGATACAACATGGCGATATAACGCTACTTTTTCTTCAGATGTTAATGTAGGAGACTCACCTGTTGTTCCCCCTACAACGATTGCTGTTGTACCGTTATCAATTAAATAATTTACCAATTTTGTTGTCTTTACAAAGTCGATATTTCCATTCTTATCAAATGGTGTGACCATCGCCGTTGCAATTGTCCCAAAATCTATCATGGTCTCACTCCTTATAATTCCAGTTGCTTTTCTTTTGAAAGCTCAAATGCACGATGAAGCGCATTTACAGCATCTACTAGTTTCTCTTCCTTAACAAGCACCCATATTGTTGTATGGCTATCTGCAGATTGTAATATTTGAACACCATTTTCAGCTAATGCTGTTACAATTTTTGCAGTAACACCCGGAACACCTGCGATACCAGCTCCAACAATGGATACTTTCGCGCAGTGCTCAGTTACAATTGGATTATATCCAAGTTTATGCAGTACTTCGACAGCTCGGCCTGTAACCTCATCACTAACTGTGTATGCTACACCAGTAGGAGAAATATTAATTAAATCTACGCTAATCTTTTCATTTGCCATTTCTTTGAACACTTCTGTTTGTAAATCGTATGCCCCGTCCTTGGCCAACACTTTAATTTGCGTTACATTAGAAACATGAGCAATACCAGTTACAGGACGCTCTTGTACATCGCGACCTTTTGTCGCACCATCATACGCTGCAATCAGAGTTCCTTCGCTATCAGAATATGTTGAACGCACACGCAGTGGCACTTTTGCATGCATCGCAATTTCAACTGCACGCGGATGAACGACTTTTGCACCTTGATATGCCATATTACAAATTTCATTATATGTTACATTTTCAAGGTGACGCGCATCTTTTACAATACGTGGATCAGCAGTCATTACACCTTCTACATCTGTAAAAATATCAATATACTCAGCATGAAGTGCAACACCCAACGCTGATGCTGATGTATCACTACCTCCGCGTCCAAGTGTTGTCGTATCGCCTTCTTTCGTTCGGCCTTGGAATCCCGTTACGACGACTACATCAACTTCTTCTAATTCCTTCAAAATGCGCTCACAATCCATCTCAATAATCTTTGCATTGGTAAAGTCATCATTTGTAATGAATCCAGCTTGTGCACCGTTAAACGCTGCAGCCTTCACACCATTTTCATTTAGCATATTTGAAAACACAATCGCCGAAATTAGCTCACCGCAAGACAACAATAAATCTTGCTCGCGTTTTGAAATAAACGATTGCTTCTCATTTACAAGGTTTAATAATGTATCCGTTGCATAAGGCTCACCTACACGGCCCATCGCAGATACAACAACTACAGTTTTATAGCCTTCTTTCAATGATTTTTGAATGTGATGAAGAGCATGCTTTCGACCGTTTTCATCACGCACAGATGTTCCACCGAATTTTTGGACAATAATTTTCATTTTTGCACCTTCTTTTAGCCGTTTACACTAATTGTAATTTCACTAATCGTTCTGCAATTTGAACAGAGTTCCATGCAGCACCTTTTAATAAGTTATCAGATACGACCCAAAGATGGAATCCTTTATCATTGTTTAAATCTTTACGGATACGACCAACGAATACTTCGTTTTTACCAACTGCAGTTGCCGGCATTGGGTATACTTGTTCTGCTGGATTATCTTGCAGTACAATTCCTTCTGCGTTCGCTAACAGATTACGTAGTTCTTCTACTGTTACACCTTCTTTTTCCACTTCAATGTAAACAGATTCAGAGTGACCTGATACAACTGGTAAGCGTACGCATGTTGCCGCTACTTCAAGCTCTGGCATATGCATAATTTTCTTCGTTTCATTAATCATTTTCATTTCTTCAAATGTAAAGCCATTATCTTCGAACTTATCAATTTGTGGAATCGCATTGAATGCAATTTGATAATGTTTTTCATCACCTTTTACAGGTAAAACATTTGCTTTTACTTCTTCGCCGTTTAAAATGGCTTGTGATTGTTCATGAAGCTCTTCAATTGCAGCAGCCCCTGCACCTGATACAGCTTGATATGTGGAAACGATTACTCGTTTTAAACCAAAGTGCTGACGAACTGGTTCGAGAGCAACTACCATTTGAATTGTAGAACAGTTTGGATTTGCAATGATTCCGTTATGTTCTAATAAGTCTTTTTCGTTTACTTCTGGTACAACAAGCGGAACATTTTCTGTCATGCGGAACGCACTAGTATTATCAACAACGATTGCACCGCGCTTTGCTGCTTCTGGTGCTAATTGTTTTGATACAGATCCACCCGCACTAAAGAGTGCAATATCCACTCCTTCAAAGCTTTCAGGAGTAGCTTCTTGTACTGTTACTTCTTCTCCTTTAAATAAAAGCGTTTTGCCTGCAGAACGTTTAGATGAAAGTAACGTTAATTTTCCAATTGGAAAATCACGTTGCTCTAAAGTATTTAACATTTGTTCACCAACTGCGCCGGTTGCTCCAACTACAGCGACATGAAAAGATTTTTTCTTTTCCATCACCATGCCCCTTTCTAGGTACCAATCCTTCTATACTTAGAATAAAAAGGAGTAACAAATACTCCTTCTAATTCTTAATAGAATTAATTTTATCATATTCTGCGAGAAGAATGATGGTTTCATGAAAAAAATTGTCTGTTTTTTGTTTTTTAATTCATGTATCTGAATTTTTCTACAACTACAGGTTGCAGTTGTTTCCCTTCCATCGCTTCAACCATTGTATCTTGCAACAATTCCATACGCGCTACCATAGAATTCGGTTTATTATGCGGTGCATCTTGCCCAAACGGTACAAAATAAATATTTTTCGTTGCCATCAAACGCATCATATTCACTCCGTTTAATCCGAGAGCATCATTTGTTGAAACAGCTAATACAACAGGTTTACCATTTCTTAGTGTCGCTTTCGCTGCCATTAATACAGGAGAATCTGTCATTGCATTTGCAAACTTACTCATCGTATTCCCTGTTAACGGAGCTATAACCATACAGTCTAGCGGAATTTTCGGACCAAGCGGCTCTGCTTTTACGATAGAGTCAATTACTTTATGACCTGTAATAGTTTCTATCTTTTCAACCCACTCTGCCCCTTCACCAAACCTCGTATTTGTCGTTTGCAATGTGTACGATATGATAGGTAACACTTCGGCTCCATCTGCAACAAGCTTCTCTAAATACGGCATGACTTCTGCATACGTACAATGCGAACCTGTTAATCCAAAACCAATTCGTTTGCCTTTTACACTCATTTTTTCTTCTCCTTTCTCACTTCTATATCTGCCATTAATAAATTAGAAAGGACGTTCGCAAGAATTTGCCCTGCTGTTTTTGGTGCAACAATTCCTGGCAGTCCAGGTGCTAACAATGCTTTAATGCCTCGCTTTTCCGCATACCGGAAATCTGTTCCGCCTGGTTTAGAAGCTAAATCGATAATCAATGTGTGAGCTGGCATTTTTGAAATTACACTTGCTGTTACAACAAGATACGGAATTGTATTAATTACAATATCGGCATCTTGCACCTCTTGCTCTATATCTCGCATTTGAAATGGCGTAAATGTCATCTCTGTGATACGAGCAATATGCTCAGAGCGCCGAGCACCTACCTTCACTTTTGCTCCTAGCGACTGAAATGCTCTCGCTACACTCATTCCAGTTCTCCCAAACCCCAATACCATTACTTTAGAGCCATGAATTGTATAATCTGTATGTTGAATAACCATCATGATGGTCCCTTCAACCGTTGGAATTGAATTATAAATTGCCACATCATCACGATCAAACAATTTGATAAGTTTTCGATTCGTAGAAGAAGCAATTGTATCTAAGTAAGTGTTACTAATACCTGAATATATCGTAAAATGTGCTGGTGTGTTTTCAATTTGCTCTTTCGTAATTATCACTTTTTTATTAGAAAAAATTGTATCGATTTGTCCGTTTGCATCAGTTCCAGCTACCGGCAAAATGATGGCATCTAAAGAAGTAAAATCAAGATTCTGCATACTCTCTTTTGCTGCTCCTGTAAATCCATGATCAAGTTGATCAAAGCCTACTAATGAGAGTTTTGCATCAAGCTCAACTAGCTTACGAATAACTTCAAGCTGCCGTGCATCTCCTCCTATGACAGCAATATGGATATCAGTCAACATCCTTTACTTCACCTTCTTTTTCTCTCATTATAAGAAAAGCGCCTACTTTTTTCGTTTTCCTCCACATCATATGTAATATACGAGTATAAGGTGATTGAAAAACCAAAAGTAAGGATGATTTACATCTATGGATTTCCACAATAAAAAAAGACAACCACAATGGTCATCTTTTAAACAGGATCTGAATAATTAGCAAGATCAAAAATAATCATATCCTGCCCTACTTTTTTAATTCTGCCCCACTCCACACGCACTTCTTGTTGCCCTCGTTTGAACCCTCCCCATTTCCCAACAGGAATAATGAGCGCTTGAACTTTACCATCTCTCTCATCAATCTCTAAGTCCGCATGCCCAAGTACTCCCATTCTCTCCGCACGCTGTAAATCAACAATTTCTTTCCCGCTCAATTCACTTAATCGCATTCCATCCTCTCCTTATAAAACGTTCTAATTTGAAGATTTCTTTTATCCCGCATTAACAGGCAGTAAAACCCCCACCTCAAGATTGAGAGAGAAGCAAAGAAGATAGGTCGGGTATAACTGCCCGTAAATGCCCGATTAGTTCAACTAACCCTCAGTGGGGGAAGTTTCACTTTATATTAAGTACCTATTCTAGTCTTGTAAAAAAAATGCCTACCAGTTTTGCCCCCATGTATATAAAAAAACCGTTTCTCCTTAATAAGAAACGGTTTCATAAACATATTTATTTTTTACTTATTCCTTTTGGAAGCTCTCCATTTGGACTAATAAGCGCTGCAGAAAACTCGTCTGTAAACATATTACGAATCAGCGTATCTACATCCGCTTTTGTAACACTGTTTACACTTTCAATAATTTCATCTAAAGAGCGGTGTTTTTTCAGCAGCAACTCATTTTTACCATTGCGGCTCATACGACTATTTGTACTTTCTAAACTTAACATAAGATTTCCTTTTAGTTGCTCTTTACTGTTAAGTAATTCTTTTTCTGTAATTCCTTTATCTTTTAGTATATCTAGTGTTTGCTGAATAGTTTCGTACAGCGTATCTAGCTGCTGACTACCCGTTCCTCCGTAAATTGTTAACATCCCTGTATCTTCATAAGAAGAATGATAAGAAAATACAGAGTATGCTAATCCACGTTGCTCACGCACTTCTTGGAACAGACGGCTACTCATGCTGCCACCTAAAATATTATTTAATACAATTAAATTATGAATATTTTCGTCACCCATCTGTAATCCATTAAATCCTAAACATAAATGAGCTTGTTCTGTTTCTTTTTTGCGCGCTACTTTATTCGGGTGAAAAACAGGCTTATGTACTTGTTCGCGATTTGTCGTTCCTTCATAATTTCCAAAATATTGTTCGACGATTTGAACAAAGGATTCGTCAATATTACCAGCGACGGAAACAACGACATTTTCTGGCGTATAATGATCTTTTATATATTGACGAAGCGTATCACCTGTAAATGTGTCAAGGGTTTGCTCTGTTCCTAAAATCGGATATGCTAGCGGATGCGTTTCATACGTCGCCTTCGTTAACATATCGTGAACAATATCATCTGGTGTATCTTCATACATTTTAATTTCTTCGAACACAACGTTCTTTTCTTTTTTCAATTCTTCTTCAACAAACGTTGAATTAAAGAACATGTCCGCTAAAATATCAAGTGCGTATTTCGCATGCTCATCTAATACTTTTGCATAGTAACATGTGTATTCCTTTGATGTAAACGCATTAACTTGTCCGCCAATGCTGTCGAAGGATTCTGCAATTTCTCTAGCACTACGTGTTTTCGTTCCTTTAAAAAACATGTGTTCTAAAAAGTGAGAAATCCCATTATTCTTTTCATTTTCATTTCGTGATCCCGCATGAATCCATACTCCAATTGCAACAGAACGTACTGTTGGAATATTCTCCATTACGATTCTTACTCCATTTTTACACGTATATTTTTTGATCAAATGCCTTCCTCCTATTGACAAATTCTCTGTAAAAAGTTTCTATTATATAATCATAACAAGTTTAACAGCGAATGTCATGCAAATGTGTTTAATCAATACGCTTTTCGTCTACTAAAGCTGATACATTCCCTACCGTATACCCTCTCTCTTTTAGCTTTGAAATCAATGTATCAAGTGATTCTGCTGAAGAAGAAGTAGGATGCATTAAAATAATGGCACCGGGATGTACTTTACTTAACACTCGCTGTAGCAACACATGCGGTTCTGGTCGTTTCCAATCAATTGTATCTACCGTCCACATAATCGTTCCCATTTTTAGTTTTGCAGCAGTATGGACAACATCATCACGAAAACTACCACTTGGCGGTGCAAACCAGCGTACCTTTTGATTCGTCGCTGCTTCAATGACTTGATTCGTTTTTTGCAATTGTTCATAAATTGCATCAACCGACAAAGTGCTCATATCAGGATGCGTATACGAATGATTTCCCACTTCCTGATTTGCATCTGCAATCATTTTTGCAAAACGTAAATTTTCTTTTACCCATCTTCCTTCTAGAAAAAAAGTTGCTGTAACCTGATGTTTTTGCAGTACTTCTAACATCCGAGAAAGATATTCGTTCCCCCAGGCAACATTAATAGTAAGCGCAACCATTTTTTTACTTGGATTCCCTCTATAAATAGGAGCGGGAGATAAATCTTCTAAATGCACTTGAGGCGATACCTCTCGATATACCAACTGTTTCTCATCAAAGCTACCCTTCCTCTTCATGTTATCATAGGAAGCTCTTATATCTACTGCTTTTCCATTGTAACCTGGCGTTGCTTTCCATACTTTATCAATACATGCATTTTGTGCTGGAATCGTATATACTTTCGCTTTTTCTTCAATCTCTTCGTACAAATGGTCTTTTGCATATGATATATGCGAAAAATGCTGAGCTGAGAACAATAAAATAACTATAAGTAAAATGATGCGAGTTTTCATAAAAGTACCCTCCAGTAAAATGAAACTTCTATCATTAGGCGTGCTGTTTAGTCCAATCTCACTTCTCTTCTTTCCCTAAATGCTAAGACTGGATTTACAGCTCGTTAAAGCAGAATAGTAAAAATCTCCTTTTCTTATCATTGTTAATTTAAACGTTCTCGTTAAAACTATACTCTGTTATATACAAAAAAACCTCGAGATATATCCCAAGGTTTTATACATAATAAAAAAGCCAAGGAATTCCTTGGCTTTTAGCTTATTCTTGTTCTTGCTTTGCTGCTTCTTGTTTTGCTGCTTCTTTTTCTTGCTCTTCTTTAAGCAATACTTTTCTAGACAAGTTTACACGACCTTGTTTGTCAATCTCGATAACTTTTACTGAAATCTCATCACCGATTTTCACAACATCTTCTACTTTGCCTACACGCTCAAGTGCTAGTTCAGAGATATGAACAAGACCGTCTTTCCCACTGAATAATTCAACGAAAGCACCGAATTTTTCAATTCGTTTTACTTTTCCTAAGTAAATTTCACCTACTTGTACTTCACGAACGATATCTTCGATAATTTTCTTCGCTTTTTCATTCATTTCTTGATCAATAGATGAAATAAAGACTGTACCATCTTGTTCAATATCAATTTTCACGCCTGTTTCTTCAATAATCTTGTTAATTTGTTTTCCACTTGGCCCAATAACATCACGGATTTTATCCGGATTGATTGTCATTGTAACAATCTTAGGAGCATATTGAGATAACTCTGTACGAGGCTCAGCAATAACAGATAACATGTGATCCAAAATGTGCATGCGTCCAACTTTTGCTTGTTGCAATGCTTCTTCTAAAATTTCACGAGATAAACCTTCAATTTTAATATCCATTTGAAGTGCTGTTACACCTTTAGCTGTACCAGCTACTTTAAAGTCCATATCACCTAAGTGATCTTCCATACCTTGGATATCTGTTAAAATTGTGTAGTGTTCACCAGACTTCACAAGTCCCATTGCAATACCAGCAACTGGTGCTTTAAGTGGAACACCTGCATCCATCATCGCTAATGTACTTCCGCAAATACTTGCTTGCGAAGTAGAACCATTTGATTCTAATACTTCTGATACGAGACGAACTGTATACGGGAAGTCTTTTTCAGATGGAATAACTGGCTCAAGAGCACGCTCACCTAATGCACCATGACCGATTTCACGACGACCTGGACCACGCATTGGTCTTGTTTCTCCGACACTAAAGGACGGGAAGTTATAATGATGCATAAAACGTTTTGATTCTTCTACACCAAGACCATCTAAAATTTGTACATCGCCTAATGCACCTAACGTACAAATACTTAGTGCTTGCGTTTGTCCACGTGTAAATAAACCAGAACCATGCGTACGAGATAAAATTCCTACCTCTGATGCTAAAGGACGAATTTCATCAGCTTTACGACCATCCGGACGCACTTTTTCAACTGTAATAAGACGACGTACTTCTTCTTTTACAATTTTATATAAAATCTCACTTACTTGTCCTAATGTTTCTGCATCAGCTTCATTCGCTTCATAATGCTCAATTACACGTTTTTTCACTTCATTAATTGCATCTTCACGTGCATGTTTCTCATGAACTTGGATAGCAGCAAGCATATCTTTTTCTGCCATTTCACGTACATCTTGGTTGATTGTAGCGTCAACTTCATACAGTTTAACTTCTGTTTTCTCTTTACCAACTGCTTGTACAATCTCTTCTTGGAAAGCGATTAAGCGTTTAATCTCATCATGACCGAACATAATTGCTTCTAACATTGTTTCTTCAGGTACTTGATCTGCACCTGCTTCTACCATGTTAATAGCATCTTTTGTTCCAGCAACAACAAGGTGAATATCACTTTTCTCTTGTTGTTCAACTGTTGGATTAATAATAAACTCTCCATCAATACGGCCAACTGTCGCACCAGCGATCGGACCTTCAAACGGAACATCTGAAATCGATAACGCTAATGAAGAACCAAGCATAGCTGCCATTTCTGAAGAGCAATCTTGATCCACACTCATAACGATGCTGACAACTTGCACTTCATTACGGAAGCCATCAGCAAAAAGAGGACGAATTGGACGATCAATTAAACGGCTTGCTAAGATCGCTTTTTCACTTGGACGACCTTCACGTTTAATAAAACCGCCTGGAATTTTCCCTACTGCATATAAACGCTCTTCATAGTTTACTGTTAGTGGAAAAAAATCTACATTTTTTGCCTCTTTTGATGCAGTTGCTGTAGATAGAACCGCTGTGTCGCCATATCTCACTAATACTGCTCCATTTGCTTGCTTTGCAAGCTGACCTGTTTCAATTGTTAGCTGACGACCAGCCAAATCTATCGAGAAGACTTGCTTTTCGTGACTCATTTAAGTACCCCTCTCAATTTAAAGTATTCAGTTCTTCTATGTAAATGAATAATATATCACAATATTCTTCCTCTAGTATTACCGAAAATTCAGTAAGCTATCAAGAGTCGAAGATATATTTTTACCTAACAAAAAAGCGGGAATATTCCCGCTTTTTTGACTATCGACGTAATCCAAGCTTTGTGATTAGTTCACGGTAGCGAGTGATGTCGTTGTTACGAAGGTAAGTAAGTAAGTTACGACGTTTACCAACCATCTTTAAAAGACCGCGACGTGAATGATGATCTTTCTTGTGAGTACGTAAGTGCTCATTTAGAGTGTTAATTTGCTCCGTTAGGACAGCAACTTGAACTTCTGGAGAACCAGTATCAGTCTCATGAGTTCTAAATTGTGCAATGATTTCATTTTTACGCTCTTGTGTTAAAGCCATCCTATTTCACCTCCTAAGTAATAAATCCCCAATTACCTAGCAAACGTCGGTGAGTCGTAATGCCAAGCAATGGTTATTTTAAAGTACATAAGATAGAATACTACTTTTCATTCGAAAAAGCAAGTATATTATTTGCACGGTTAAAATAATCTTCTGCTACTTTTTTATCTTTTGCAATTTGTACAACTAACTCATTAATACCATTAAATTTCTTTTCTTCGCGAATTCGCATATGCCACTCTACAACAACAGACTCATCATATATATCACGCTGAAATTCAAAAAGATGCACTTCAATAGAAAGCTGCTTTTCACTTTCCTTAAAAGTCGGTTTATATCCGATATTACATACACCTTCATGCCACTCATCATTTACTTTCATTCGAACGGCGTATACACCAACAGGCGGTAAAAGATATTCATCATTTAGAGCAATATTTGCTGTCGGAAAACCAATTTGGCGTCCGCGCTTATCTCCATGAACAACTGTTCCTTCAACAGTATATGGTCTGCCTAAAATAGATGGTATTTGTTCCATTTCTCCATTGCGAATATGTTTTCGCAATAATGTGGAACTTACTTTTTCTTCTTGAAATTCTACTTTTTCAATCACGGTTTGTGTAAACTCCCCTCTTGCATGAAATGGCAAAGTTTCCATCGTCCCTTTTCCTAAACGTCCATATGAATAATCAAAGCCTGCTACAACATGCTGTACATTCAGCCCAATGATATAATCATCTACAAATTGTTGTGGCAATAGATTTGCAAATGCTTCGTCAAATTTCACAACATATAAAATATCAATTCCTAAACTTGCAATTACTTTTTCTTTACTTCGTAAAGGCGTAATATACTCTACATGCGCTTCCTTTTTCCCTAATACAACAGACGGATGTGGATGAAAAGTCATAACAGCACTTTTAAATCCTCGTTCTTCCGCCACCTTTTTTGCAGTATGAATGACACGTTGATGACCTAAGTGAATACCATCAAAATACCCTAATGCCATTACAGTAGACTCTATTTCCGCTTTATTTAATGCATGAGGATGAGTTAAATGAATGAGTTTCACGCTTGAATTCACCTTTTTCTATAATAATCCTTCTAATTATTCATTATAGCTGTAATTCTTGATTATTCACAAGTACTTTCATTGGTTTCAACATCCCTGGACGTTTTGGATGATGCTCATAAATCGCTAAACAGCGTTTATGAGCATCAAAGACTGTAATAAATGGCGCGATCAATTGCTCTTTATTCGGTAAGAACATACCATTCTTTACTTTTTCTGCTTGTTCTTCATTAACAATTATTTTTGGAAACTTATGTAATGCTTCATCAATGGAAATAAAGATAGATTCCACTGTTTCATTGTGCACGTTTTGCTCAATTTCTTCAAATGATATGCAATCTTCTAAGTGAAACTCTCCTGATGCTGTTCGTACAAGATCTGACATATGCGCTGGAAATCCAAGCTTTTCCCCAATCATCACAGCTAATGTTCTCACGTATGTTCCTTTGCTACAAGTCACTCGAAAACGGAAGGAAACTGTTGCACCCTCAAACACCTCACGGTCATCAAGTAAAGTAAAGTCATGAATTGTAATTGTACGAACTGGACGCTCTACTTCTATTCCCGCCCTTGCATATTCATATAATTTCTTTCCATTCACTTTTACAGCTGAGTACATCGGTGGTACTTGTTCAAGTGTTCCCGTTAACTCTGCTAATACAGATTCTACTTCTTTACGTGTAATAATACGATTTACAGCCTGTTTTTCAACAATTTCACCTGAAGCATCTTCTGTAGTTGTCGAAAAGCCTAGCGTGACTTCACCTTCATATGTTTTTGTTTCACTCGTTAAAAACTGTGCAATTTTTGTAGCACGTCCTACACAAATCGGTAATACACCTGTTACATCCGGGTCTAAAGTTCCTGTATGCCCTATGCGTTTCTCTCTTAATATTTTTCTTAACTTAAATACGCAATCATGCGATGTCATTCCTTTTGGTTTATGTAATAACACTACACCTTCCATATGTTCACCTCATTGTTATACTTTTGTATGTCAAATTTACTTCAGATTGAAAAAAATGGATAGACAAGTGTCTATCCATTATTCTTCACGTTTACCGTCTTTATTAATTTCGTGTAAAAGCGTATCAATTCGATGACCATATCCAATCGATTCATCAAATTCAAAGGAGATTTCAGGTGTTTTACGAAGACGAATACGTTGTCCAATTTCGGAACGAATAAAGCCTTTCGCCTTTGCTAAGCCTTTTAACGTATTTTCCTTCTGCTCTTCGTCTCCTAAAACAGAAATATATACTTTGGCAATCTGTAAATCCCCACTTACTTGCACATCTGTTACCGTCACAAAACCGATACGTGGATCTTTAATTTTGCGACTGATAATTTCGCCTAATTCTTTCTTCATTTGCTCGCCCACGCGATTTGCACGTAGCTTCATAACTAATCACCTCATTCAATACCATTCCAATTGTGTTATCGTACGTTCAATCTCAGGAAATGAGTCAATATATTCAAGTACACGATTCATTTCTTTTTCGCAGACAACACGATTTGAGGATACGGAAACGATTGCAATTTCTGTACGTTGCCATACATCCTGGTGTCCAACTTCTGAAACAGATACATTGTAACGCTGTTTCACACGAGTTAAAATACGCTGTAAAATTGCTCGTTTCTCTTTTAAAGAATGCACATCATAAATCATACATTCGAATGAGAGCGAAGCGATAATCATCGCTTCACTTCTTCCATAATGTACGCCTCAATGATGTCCCCTTCTTTAAGATCATTATATCTTTCAATTGTAATACCACACTCATAGTTTTGTGCAACTTCTTTTACGTCATCTTTGAAACGTTTTAACGTATCAAGCTGTCCTTCGAAAATAACTACGCCATCACGAATGATACGTACGCCGCTATCACGTGTGATTTTACCATCAGTTACGTAACATCCTGCAATTGTTCCAACTTTCGTTACTTTGAATGTTTGACGAACTTCTGCTTGACCGATTACTTTTTCTACGAATTCAGGATCTAGCATACCTTGCATTGCTGCTTCAATTTCTTCGATTACTTTGTAAATAATACGGTGTAAACGAATATCAACATTTTCTAATTCAGCTGTACGTTTCGCGTTTACATCAGGACGTACGTTAAATCCGATTACGATTGCATTTGATGCAGAAGCTAAAATAATATCAGATTCTGTAATTGCACCTACGCCAGTATGGATGATTTTCACTTTTACGCCTTCAACATCAATTTTACGAAGTGATGCTGCCATTGCTTCTACAGAACCTTGTACGTCTGCCTTCACAATTAGGTTAATTTCTTTTACATCGCCTTCTTGAATTTGTTGGAATAAATCTTCAAGGCTTAGTTTAGATTTTTCACCGCGCTGTGCAAGCAATGCTTGTTGTGCACGTGATTCACCGATTTGGCGTGCTTTCTTCTCGTCAGCAAATGCCATAAAGCGATCGCCAGCTTGTGGTACTTCGTTTAAGCCTGTAATTTCAACAGGAGTAGACGGACCAGCAACTTTTACACGACGACCAATATCATTTACCATCGCACGAACACGGCCGAATGATGTACCAACAACGATTGGGTCTCCTACTCGAAGTGTACCGTTTTGAACAAGTAATGTCGCGATTGTTCCTTTACCTTTATCAAGCTGTGCTTCGATTACTGTACCAGTTGCATAGCGATTTGGATTTGCCTTATATTCTTCTACTTCACTTACAAGAAGAATCATTTCTAATAAGTTGTCAATTCCTTCGCCTTTAATCGCAGCAATCGGTACGAAAATTGTATCGCCGCCCCAAGCTTCTGGAACTAACTCATATTCAGTTAACTCTTGCATTACGCGATCTGGATTTGCTGATGGTTTATCCATTTTATTCACAGCAACGATAATTGGTACTCCAGCTGCTTTCGCGTGGTTAATCGCTTCAACCGTTTGTGGCATAACACCGTCATCAGCTGCCACAACAAGAATTGTAATATCCGTAACTTGTGCACCGCGTGCACGCATTGTTGTAAACGCTGCGTGACCTGGTGTATCTAAGAACGTAATTTTTTTGTCGTTTACTTCTACTTGGTATGCACCGATATGCTGTGTAATTCCGCCAGCTTCACCAGCAGTTACTTTTGAATTACGAATAGAGTCAAGTAATGTTGTTTTACCATGGTCAACGTGTCCCATAATTGTAACGACAGCTGGACGTTCTTTTAAGTTTTCTTCATCGTCTTGCTCGTCCATAAACGTTTCAAATTCTGTTTCACTAACAATCACTTCTTCTTCTACTTCAATACCGTAATCACTAGCAATCAGCTCAATTGTATCTTTATCTAAATCTTGGTTAATTGTTGCCATGATTCCAAGCATAAAGAGCTTTTTAATAATTTCAGATGGCTCTTTACTTAATTTTTTTGCCAATTCGCCTACAGCAAGTGTACCAGAGAAAGTGATTTTATCTGGTGTTTCTACCGTTTGCGTTTGTTGTCTTCCAGCAAAGTTTTCTTGACGTTTGTCTTGATTCCCTTTACCTTTTTTCTTATTCTTATTGCTGTTCTTTTTGCTACGAACAACTTTTTCCTCTACTTCAAACTCATCTGCAACAGAAGTTTTTTCTGCTCCATCATTATATTGATTATCTAACTTGTTTACTACTTCATCATCTAACATCGCCATATGATTCGATACCTCAATATTCATTTCTTTTAGTTTTGTAATAATATCTTTACTTGAGATATTGTGTTTTTTTGCATATTCATATACTCGAATTTTGCTCATACCTTCACCCCCGGTAAGTTGTATCGAGCATGCTAAGCAGCTTCTTAGCAAAGCCGTCATCTAACACCGCTACAACGACTCGTTCTTCTCTCCCAATCGCATGCCCTAACTCTTGTCGATTTTCGACTTTTCTCATTGGTACGTTGTAGAACGTTGTTTTGTCCGTAATACGCTTTGTTGTATTTGCTGACGCATCTTCAGAAAGCAATACGAGCTTTGCCTTACCGCCTCGAACTTCTTTTAAAACAAGCTCTTCACCCGATATAATCTTTCGGGCCCGATTAGCTAGCCCTAAAAACGATTTCCAATTGGACACTTACTTCGACTCCTTCTCAACAAGCTCAATTAGCTCTTCATAAAGAGAGTCATCAATTTTCGCTTTTAGGTGATGTTCCAAGACATTCTTTTTTTTCGCCTGAGAAATGCATTCTTTATCTTTTGACAAGTATGCACCGCGTCCTGATTGTTTGCCTGTTAAATCAATAGACACGACTCCCTCTTTGGAACGAACAATGCGAATGAGCTCGCGTTTTGATTTCATCTCTTGTGTTACAACACATTTTCGTAACGGAACTTTTCGATTGCTCACGTTCATCACCTCTATTCGATTTCGTCTTCAGCAGAATCGAATGCGATCATCATATCTTCTTCTGTTAAAAGTCCTAGTTGTTTCGCATCAGACTCACTTTTAATATCAATTTTCCAGGCAGTTAACTTCGCTGCAAGTCGTGCATTTTGACCACGCTTACCAATCGCTAAAGAAAGCTGATGATCTGGAACAATTACAGTGGTTGCTTTTTCTTCTTCGTTTACAAGTACTTTTACAACTTGTGATGGACTCAATGCATTTGCTACATATTCAACTGGATCATTTGACCAGCGAACAATATCAATTTTTTCACCTTTTAGCTCATCTACAATGCGTTGTACACGTTGTCCTTTCGGCCCTACACAAGAACCTACTGGATCTACATCTATGTTTTCAGAGTACACAGAGATTTTAGAACGATCTCCAGCTTCACGTGCTACAGAACGAATTTCTACAGTTCCATCATAAATCTCTGGCACTTCAATTTCAAACAGACGCTTTAAAAGACCTGGATGTGTACGAGATACATAAATTTGTGGCCCTTTTGTTGTTTTCTCTACTTTTGTAATGAAAACACGAATGCGATCATGCGGTTTATATTGTTCGTTTGGCATTTGCTCACTTACAGGTAAAAGCGCTTCTACTTTTCCTAAACTTACATAAATAAAGCGAGCATCTTGACGTTGTACAATACCAACCATAATGTCTTCTTCACGATCGCTAAACTCAGAATAAATAACGCCACGCTCTGCTTCGCGTACACGTTGCGTCACAACTTGTTTTGCTGTTTGCGCTGCAATACGTCCGAAATCTTTTGGCGTAACTTCAATTTCTAATACGTCGCCCTCTTGATAGTTCGGATTAATTTGTCTTGCTTTTTCAACAGAAATTTCAAGACGTGGATCAAATACATTTTCCACTACATCTTTACGCGCTAATACTTGAATAGTTCCAACTTCAGGGTTGAAGCTAACGCGAACATTTTGCGCTTGGTTAAAATTTCGTTTATAAGCAGAGATTAAAGCTGCTTCAATAGCATCAATAATAATATCTTTGCTTATACCTTTTTCTTGTTCTAATACGAGCAAAGCATCTAACAACTCAGTGCTCATGAGGATCCCCCTTCTTACTAAAACGTAACTGCAAGTCGCGCATTGGCAACTTTATCCATTGGAATTTGGATTTCTTTTTTACGTGTTTTAATTGTTAATAGTAATGTGATTGTTGTTCCATCGTACGCGAGTAGTTTTCCTTCAAACATTTTCTCACCATCGATTGGCTCATATGTTTTAATCGCAACTTGTTTTCCTACTGCTTGCTGGAAATCTTTTTCTTTCTTTAATGGACGCTCCGCTCCTGGAGAGGATACATCTAAAAAGTAAAGATGAGGAATTGGATCCTCTTTATCTAAAGCTTCACTTAATCGCTCACTTACCGCACCACATTCCTCAATATCTACTCCTGTATCAGAGTCAATGGATACGCGTAAAAACCAATCTTTTCCTTCTTTCACATACTCTACATCTACAAGCTCAAGACCAAGCTCTTCGACAATTGGCTGCGCAAGTGCTTCAACAATTTCTGTAACTTTCTTATCCATAAACAGCCTCCTTTCTGCCGCCATGTGCCGTTTGAAAGATTTCACCCTGCGTATAGTTAACCAACGCAGCTTATATATTCTTTCTCGTTAGCTAACAAAAGCCCCTGCCAATAAGCAGGGAATATCTGTCTTAGTATTACCAAATTTAAGAAGTAAAACTTGTAACAAAATATGTATATACGACAGAAGCGCCTCATCTATCGTCTTGGCGCAGAAACATAGATAGTAACACGAAAGAGTGGGTTTCCCCACTCTTTTTTTAAAAAAATATACATGACATGGTTATCTCGCTTACTAGTATAGCATAGCAACCACGGTTTTGCAAAGACTTTTCCTACCTATTAGAACAGAGATAGCTGGTTTTGATCCGGTAGTTCTCCTAAACAACCTTGACTGTCTAAATACTCAATAATTGTTTTTGAAATTTTACTGCGCTGCTGTAAATCCTCTTTCGATAAGAACTCGCCATTTTCACGTGCTGCTACGATATTTAGTGCAGCATTTGTACCAAGACCAGGTATTGCATTAAATGGCGGAATCAATGTATCCCCATCAATAATAAAATCAGTTGCACTGGAGCGATATAAATCAACCTTTTGGAATGAATAACCACGTTCACACATTTCTAGCGTCATCTCTAATACTGTTAGTAAACTTTTCTCTTTCGGCGATGCATCTAATCCTTTTTGAGTAATTTCATCAATTTTAGCACGGATGGATGCTGAACCTTTCACCATTGCATCTAAATCAAAATCATCTGCACGAACTGTGAAATATGCCGCATAGAACAAGAGCGCAAAATGCACTTTGAAATATGCGATGCGCACAGCCATTAGTACATATGCCGCCGCATGGGCCTTCGGGAACATGTACTTAATCTTTTTACATGAATCAATATACCATCCTGGCACATTATTATTGCGCATTTCTTCTTCCCACTCTGGAGGCACACCTTTTCCCTTACGTACAGATTCCATAATTTTAAATGCCAAGGATGGTTCTAAGCCTTGGTAAATTAAATACACCATAATATCATCACGACAACCGATTACTTCACTCAGTGTACATGTACCATCATAGATTAACTCATTTGCGTTTCCGAGCCATACATCTGTGCCGTGAGATAACCCCGAAATTTGGACAAGCTCGGAGAATGTGGTTGGCTTCGTTTCTTCTAACATTTGACGAACGAATTTTGTACCAAATTCCGGTATACCAAGCGTACCTGTTTTACAGTTAATTTGCTCTTCTGTTACGCCAAGCGATTCTGTACCTGAGAAAATTTTCATTACTTCTGGATCATCAGTCGGAATTGTCTTTGGATCAACTCCACTCAAATCCTGCAACATACGAATAACTGTCGGATCGTCGTGTCCAAGTATATCAAGTTTTAATAAATTATCATGAATAGAATGGAAATCAAAATGTGTTGTTCTCCATTCGGCATCTAAAGAATCTGCTGGAAATTGAATAGGTGTAAAATCGAAGACATCCATGTAATCTGGGACTACGATAATACCACCTGGATGCTGTCCCGTCGTTCGCTTAACACCTGTACAACCCGCTACAAGACGATCCACTTCTGCTCCTCGTATCGTTAAATTATGATCTGATGCATAGCCTTTCACATAACCATACGCCGTTTTTTCAGCAACTGTACCAATTGTTCCGGCACGATATACATTATCTTCACCAAACAGCACTTTCGTATAGTTATGAGCGCGAGGTTGATATTCTCCCGAGAAGTTTAAATCAATATCCGGAACCTTATCTCCTTTAAAGCCTAGGAACGTTTCGAACGGAATATCATGTCCATCTTTTTTATATGCAGTTCCGCAGTTTGGACAATCTTTATCAGGTAAATCAAATCCAGAACCGACCGAACCATCATTAAAAAACTGTGAGTGTTTACAATTTGGACAAACATAATGCGGTGGCAAAGGATTTACCTCTGTAATCTCCATCATTGTCGCAACAAATGACGAACCAACCGAACCACGTGAGCCAACAAGATAGCCATCAACAAGAGATTTCTTTACTAACTTATGTGAAATCAAATAAATAACAGCAAATCCATGTCCAATAATACTTTTTAATTCTTTTTCCAAACGGGCTTCTACAATTTCTGGGAGTTCATCTCCATAAATACTCCGCGCCATTTCGTAACTCATATCCCGCGTTTCATCGTCTGCACCTTCAATTTTTGGAGTGTAAAGGTCATCTTTTACAGGCTTTACTTCACCTATCATCGATGCGATTTTTTGCGTGTTTGTTACAACAATTTCTTTTGCTTTCTCTTCTCCTAAGAAGGAGAAGCAATCTAGCATTTCATCTGTTGTTCTGAAATATACAGGCGGCAATGAATGACGATTTAATGGGTTTGCTCCGCCTTGCGAACTTACTAAAATTTTACGATACATTGCATCTTCAGGATTTAGATAGTGTACATTTCCTGTTGCAATAACAGGCTTGTCTAATGTCTCACCTAACTTTACTAAGTTGGAAATAATTGTTTTTAATTGACCTTCATCACGAACGAGCTCAAGCTCCACCAAATGTCGTAACACTTCTGGAGGCATAACCTCGATGTAGTCATAAAACTGTGCAACTTCCTCTACTTCTTCTGGTGCCTTTTGCATCATTGCTTCAAATACTTCGCCTTTATCACAAGCTGTACCAACTAATATACCTTCGCGATATTTCTTTAATAAAGAGCGCGGAATACGCGGTACACGGTAGAAGTATTGAAGATGCGCGTAAGAAACAAGTTTATATAAGTTCTTCAGCCCTTCATCCGATGTTGCAAGCAGCGTCACATGACTTGGACGTCCACGTTTATACGCATCACCTTGTCCCATACTGTCATTTAACTGATCGTGATATTCAAATCCTTTTTCGATTACACTTTTTAGCATTTTCACAAGCAAATAACCAGTTGCTTCTGTATCATAAATGGCACGGTGATGTTGTGTTAATTCAATATCAAGCTTTTTACATAACGTATTTAAACGATGATTTTTCATCTCTGGAAATAAGAAACGCGCCAACTCTAACGTATCGATAACTGGGTTTTTCGTTTTTTCTAGACCACTTTTCTTAAATCCAACATTTAAGAACCCCATATCAAAGCTTGCATTATGAGCGACAAGTGTATGATTACCAATCCACTGTTCAAACTTTTTAAACACTTCTTCTACTTCTGGTGCATCCGTTAACATATCGTCCGTAATACCTGTTAATTCGATGATTGTTGCTGATAAAGGTTGATGTGGATTTGCAAAGGATTCAAAACGATCGATAATTTCTCCGCCTTTTATTTTCACAGCAGCAAGCTCAATAACCGTATCATATACGGCTGATAACCCTGTCGTCTCAACGTCGAATACAACATATGTCTCATCAGCAAGTAGTCGATGTTCTTCATTATACGCAATTGGTACACCATCATTAACAAGGTTCGCTTCTACACCAAAAATCACTTTAATTCCCGCTTTTTTCCCAGCAGAATACGCCTCAGGAAAAGCTTGTGCAACAGCATGATCTGTCACCGCTACTGCTTCATGTCCCCATTTTGCCGCTTGACTTACAAGTGTCGATACAGATGTTACAGCATCCATTTGGCTCATCGGAGTATGCATATGAAGCTCTACCCTTTTTTCTCCCTCAGGTGCTTTATCTTTCCGAGACGGCCCTGTTATTTCATTAATATCGTTTGCAATCATGACCAAGTCTCGAACAAACGTATCGTTTTGAACGGATCCACGCGCTTTTACCCACATTCCTTTTTTCAATGATTGCAAAAGCGGAATATCTTCTTTATCGCGTGAGAACATTTTAATCATAATGGAATCGGTATAATCAGTTATCTTTAATGTCAATAACGTACGCCCGCTTCGCAGTTCTTTCGTTTCAACATCAAATACATAACCTTGTAATGTTTTTCTTCTTTCCTCATCTTGAATTTCACGAAGTGGTGTAATTTCTTCATCAGGCTTAATGAGATAACCGAGTACAATCGGCCCCTCGTGTACAACATCACTTTCTTCCGCTTGTTTCTTGGCCATTTCTTCCATGGCTTGTATAACACGCTGTCGATCCTCTTGCTGTGTTTGTTCACGAAACTTTTGAACTTCCTCTTCATTTTGTTTTATATTTGTTTCTAGCTGAAAACGAGGAAATCCAAAAACTTCATATTGGTCTCCGACTGACTTCGCAAGATTTTTCTTTAGCGCCGTAGATTCTAAATCATTATTCACATCAAGTAACAACTTCACTCCGTTTACATGCGGAAGTTGCTTTTTTAAATACGCAAACATAGGCGAGAAAGTAATTCGATCTGTACAGAGCGGCCAATACGCCTTGACCTCTTCTTCCGTAAATTGCTTATTCTCTGTTTCTAGTGAAAATGACGTTTTTGCAATATGAGAAAATGACTGCTTAAGCTGTGTTTCAAGCAATTCATATAATTCTGTTGGTAAAATACGTGGTACTTGTAAATCAAAATGCCAACTCTTATTTGCTTTATCAACAACTAACCTTTGAATGCCACCACCTTGTAAATATTGATTGATAAGGTCTTCAGGCATTTGTAACTGTTGGAGCAAAATTTGAAATCGCTCTTGTTGTTCGTTTGTTAATGACATAAGCAACCTCCTTCCATCTGCTATTATAAATTGAAACGTTCCACAAAGAAAGAGAAGGTACCTCACCTGGAGGTACCTCTTCTTATTTTAAAATATTTGCAATATATGCGTGAAGTTCTTCTACTTTTACTTCTGCAGATTCACTTGTTGCACGTACTTTTACTTCGACAATGCCTTCATCGGCTTTTTTACCAACTGTTACTCGAACTGGAAGACCAAATAAGTCTGCATCAGCAAATTTTACGCCTGCACGTTCTGCACGGTCATCTAATAATACTTCATACCCTTGTTCTCGTAATGAATTGTAAATATTTTCACCGACTTCACGCTGTGCATCAGATTTCATATTTACTGGAATCACATGTACATGGAATGGTGCAACTGCCTTTGGCCAAACTAAGCCATTCTCATCATTAAATTGCTCAGCGATCGCAGCAACTGTACGAGATACACCAATTCCGTAGCAACCCATAATAATTGGTTGTGTTTTACCGTTTTCATCTAAGAATGTCGCATTCATAGATTCACTATAGCGTGTACCAAGTTTAAATACATGTCCCACTTCAATACCGCGAGCAAAGCGAATTGTTCCCTTGCCGTCTGGAGAAAGGTCCCCTTCTTGGATGAAACGTAAATCTGTGTATTGGCTTACTTTAAAGTCACGTTCTGGGTTTACATTCACGTAATGGAAACCTTCTTCATTTGCTCCGCAACATCCATTTACGATAGTTTGTACAGCATGATCAGCAATTACTTCTACTTCTGTTACACCAATTGGACCTAAAGAGCCAACTTCACAGTTTAATAATTCTTTTACTTCTTCATGAGATGCAAGTTCGACAACAGAAGCACCGAATAGGTTTTTCACCTTAACATCGTTTACTTCATGGTCTCCGCGAACAAGAGCAACAATAAATTTCTCATCTACTTTAAAGACCATAGACTTAATACAATTTGATGCCTCAATATTTAAGAACGCAGATACTTCTTCAATTGATTTTTGATCTGGCGTTGCTACTTTTTCAAGCTCTTTTTCTACTTCATCGCTCTTTTCACAAGAAGCAATAACAGGTGCCATCTCAATATTTGCAGCATAATCAGATGTATCAGAATATGCAATTGTATCTTCTCCTACATCTGATAACACCATAAATTCATGTGTATCCTTTCCACCCATTGCTCCAGAGTCAGCGATAACAGCACGGAAATTTAAACCACAACGTGTGAAAATGTTAGAGTACGCTTGGAAAAGACGGTTATATACTTCATCTAAACTCTCTTGCGTCGCGTGGAAGGAATATGCATCCTTCATTAAAAACTCTCTTCCGCGTAGCAAACCAAAACGAGGTCGCTGTTCATCACGGAATTTTGTTTGAATTTGATAAAGTGTTAAAGGTAATTTTTTATATGACTTAATCTCGTCACGCACAAGATCCGTAATAACTTCTTCATGCGTTGCTCCAAGAGCAAACTCACGATTATTTCGATCGTTCATACGCATTAATTCTGAACCATATGAATACCAGCGTCCAGATTCTTGCCATAATTCAGCTGCTTGAAGAGCTGGCATTAATAACTCTACAGCACCAGCTTTCTCCATTTCTTCGCGAACAATATGCTCTACTTTATGCAAAACTTTCAGACCAAGCGGTAAAAAGCTATATATACCCGAAGCATTTTGACGCATAAATCCTGCGCGTAATAGAAGCTGATGGCTTTTAATTTCCGCATCAGCTGGTACTTCACGCAATGTAGGACTAAATATCATACTTTGTTTCATTTCATAGCACCTCTTTTATAAGAAAAACTTCCGTATATCATTCCATGTCACAACTAACATAAGTAACATCAATAAAGCAAAACCAATAAAGTGAACCATTCCTTCTTTTTGACGATCAATCGGTTTTCCGCGGAGCGCTTCAATTAAGAAGAAGAAAAGGCGTCCCCCGTCTAGTGCAGGAATAGGTAATAAGTTAAACAAACCAAGATTTATACTTAAAACAGCTGTTAAACTAAGAACACGAATAGTACCATACTCTACAACTTGACCTGTTAAATTATAAATCCCCACTGGGCCAGATAAATCATTTATAGAGAAATGTCCTGTAATTAGCTGCATAAGGGAACCAAAAATGAGTTTTGTCCACTTATATGTTTCATCAAATCCTGCTTTAATTGAACCAAATAGAGACTTCTCAACAGGCGATTGCACTCCAATTCTACCAACTGTAACGTCCCCTTCTTTTTCAGCAGCAGGAGTAACTTGTATCGTTACTTTTTGACTATCACGTGTTACATTCATCGTAATTTCTTTTCCAGGATTTTCACGAACGATATTCACTACATCTTTCCAACTATTTGTTGGTTCATTATTAATGGACGTAACGATGTCATCTTCATGTAATCCAGCTTTCTGCGCCACGCTACCAGATACCACTTTTCCAATCATTGGTTTATCTACAGGAATTCCTTGTACAAAACCAATGATAATAAATAAAACGAAAGCAAGAACAAAGTTCATTGCTGGACCAGCAACAATAGCAAGCGCTCGTTGTCCTAACGTTTTTGAGCCAAATTGCCTATTAAACGGCGCAATCTGTGTCTCCTCTCCTGCTGAAACGTAACGAGCTTTCTCGTGAACCCGAAATGTTTGTAAATCTTCTTCATACTCTTCATATCCAGATATGATTAGCTTATGTTCCAAGTCAGCTTGTTCCACTTCAACAACACGAACATTTGGATATTTTTCACGATTATCCAAAACAATTTTCGTAACCTCTTCTTTTTCGTTTAACACAAGTCCAACTTTTGTACCCGGTTTTAGTTCAATTGTTTCTGGATCCTCTCCAGCCATTCGTACATAACCACCAAGTGGAAGTAAACGAACTGTATAAACTGTTTCATTTTTTTCAAACGAGAACAATTTTGGACCAAAACCAATGGCAAATTCACGACACAAAATGCCAGCACGTTTGGCAAAGTACAAATGTCCAAGTTCATGGAAAAACACGAGTGCACCGAAAATTAAAATAAAGGTAATCGCTGTATTCAAGTTCCATAACCACCTTTGCTAAATTTGTTCCATCACAAATCGTCTTGTGGCAGCATCGATTTCCTGAATTTCTTCTAAGCTTGGACGCGCAATGACATTGTGATGGTGCATTGCTTTTTCAATGAGGTCTTCTACTGTTAAGAAACTGATTTTCTTTTGCAGAAAAGCTTCTACAGCGGCTTCATTAGCTGCATTCATCACAGTTGGCATACTTCCTCCCGTTTTCCCAGCTTCATATGCAAATCGAAGGCAACGGAAACGTTCCATATCCATTGTTTGAAAATGTAATGTTCCAATTTCCCATAAATTCAGCTGTTTAGCGTTTGGAAGTGAAAAACGATCAGGGTAAGTAAGTGCATATTGAATTGGAACACGCATATCTGGTGTACCAAGCTGCGCCATTACACTGCGATCTTCAAACTCAACCATTGAGTGAATGATACTTTCTTTATGTAATACAACATCGATTTGCTCATAAGAGATATTAAAAAGCCAATGCGCTTCGATAACCTCTAGTCCCTTATTCATCATTGTAGCAGAATCAATTGTAATTTTCGAACCCATAGACCAGTTTGGATGACGAAGTGCATCTTCTACTGTCACATGCTG
This sequence comes from Bacillus sp. AFS018417, assembly GCF_002560985.1. Classification (NCBI taxonomy): domain Bacteria; kingdom Bacillati; phylum Bacillota; class Bacilli; order Caryophanales; family Bacillaceae; genus Bacillus; species Bacillus sp. AFS018417. The sequence continues at coordinate 50,961 of NZ_NTTM01000032.1, read as the reverse complement.
AAGTTCATTCCTCGTTTTATCTCGGAAACTTCCACCTGATGCTGTCAAAATTAATCGAGAAATACGCTTCTCATTTTCTCCGTTTAAGCATTGAAAAATAGCAGAGTGCTCACTATCTACAGGAAGTAAAGGTACGTTATGCTTTTTTGCAGCTTCCATAACTAAATGCCCTGCTGTTACTAATGTTTCTTTATTTGCAATTGCAATCGTTTTTTTCGCCTCAATTGCTCGTAATGTCGGTAGTAATCCGACACTACCAACAACAGCGTTTACAAGTATTTCTGCATCTGGATGAAGTGCAACTTCAAGCAGCCCTTCATCTCCATATACAATTTTCGTATTTCCACAAACTGTTTGTAATCGCCAAGCATCTTCCTTTTGTTGTACAGACACAATCTCAGGAGAAAACTCTTGAATCATTTGCTGAGCAAACTCAATGTTTCTCCCAACAGAAAAAGCAACGAGACGGAATTGGTCTTGGTGCGAGCGCAATACATCTAATGTTTGCGTTCCAATTGATCCACTTGCACCTAATAAACTAATGGTTTTCATTACTCCAACTCCTCGTTCGTTCATTAAATGAAATGTAAGAAATGTAATAACGGTAATACAAATAACCAGCTGTCAGTTCGATCGAGAATACCACCGTGTCCTGGTAAAATTGTACCTGAATCTTTCACACCATAATGACGTTTAAATGCAGATTCTACTAAGTCTCCAATTTGGCCAAATACCGATATTGCAGTTGTAACTGCAATAAGGACACTTATATTTGAATGAACCGGTAAAAATACATTATACACAAGAGCAACAACAATTCCACATAAAATACCGCCGATAGAACCTTCTATCGTTTTATTTGGACTAATTTCTGGCCAAAGTTTGCGTTTCCCGATTGCTTTTCCAATAAAGTAAGCACCAGAATCCGTTGCCCAAATCACAAACAATGCATAAAATACATATTGAATTCCTGCAATACGAGTTTCATTCAAATAAAGGAACCCCATTGCAACATAAGTTGTTGCCATCAATAAAAATGCAGCATTGTCAAAAGTAAATGTATTCTTAGAAAGGACAGTATATGATAAAAGCAATAAGACAATTACAAATGTAATGTCCCCTTTCGTTAAACCAATTGTTTCAAATACGCCCGTTACATTACTTGGAACTAAAATAGTCCACAGCAATAATGCTGCTAAAACTGTTGGCACAGAAATAATCGTTAGCTTATTCATTCGAATTAATTCATATAATCCAACAGAAGCTAATGCATACACTAAAATTGTAAAAGGCACGCCACCGTAAAATACGATGGGAATGAATAGCGCGGCAGCAATCACTCCAGTAATTATTCTCTGTTTCACTACCAAACCCTCTCTTTCTACACGCCTCCAAATCTGCGACCTCTATTTTGGAAGTCAGTAATAGACTGTAATAAATGTTCTTCTGTAAAATCCGGCCAATTTACATCGGTAAACCAAAGTTCTGTATAAGCAATTTGCCATAGCATAAAATTACTAATACGGATTTCACCGCTTGTTCGGATTAGTAAATCAGGATCAGGCAATGTTCTTGTCATTAAATACGAAGAAATAGTATCTTCTGTTATTTCTGCAGAACGAAGTTTTCCTTCTTCACTATCCCTAACCATATTTTGCACAGCAGACACAATTTCATCACGACTTCCATAGTTTAACGCAAAATTTAAGATTAAACCCGTGTTATCTTTCGTATCTTCAATCGCTTTTTCCAGCGCCCTGCGCGTGTGAGTTGGAAGACGATCCTTTTGTCCTATCACACGTACTTGTACATTTTCTTCAATGAGCTCTGGCAAAAATGCACCTAAAAATTCTTCAGGAAGTTTCATTAAATAATCCACTTCTAATTTCGGTCTTTTCCAGTTCTCTGTAGAAAAGGCGTAAAGGGTCAGTACTTTAACACCGAGCTTACTAGCAAATTTCGTAATTTTCTTTACGACTTGCATTCCTTCATGATGACCTGCAATACGAGGCATCGCCCTTCTTTTCGCCCATCTTCCATTACCATCCATAATGATTGCAATATGCGCTGGAATTTCTCCTTTTTTTGCTTCTTCTACGAGATGATCAAACGACGCGATCTTATTGCCTTTAAAAAAAGGAAGTTTTTTAAACATCATTCAAACCCTCCAACGAGCAGACATATGCCTAAAAGTGTAAAAAGACCCCCTTAAGAAGAGGGTCATATTTGCGAAAGCTTCGCGATTACACTTCCATAATTTCTTTTTCTTTGTTTTTTGTAATATCGTCAACTTTTGCGATATATTTATCCGTTTCTTTTTGGATATCTTCTGTGTACCCTCTTAAATCATCTTCTGTAATTTCACCGTTTTTCTCAAGTTTTTTCAACTCATCATTTGCATCACGGCGAACGTTACGAACAGCTACTTTTGCATCTTCAGAATATTTTTTCACAACTTTCACAAGTTCACGACGACGTTCTTCCGTTAATGCAGGGAATGCAATACGAATGACAGAACCATCATTAGAAGGATTTAATCCTAAGTCAGCTTTTAAAATTGCTTTTTCAATATCACCGATAGATGTCTTATCGTATGGCTGAATAACTAGTAAACGTGCTTCTGGCACTGTAATATTTGCTAATTGTACAACAGGTGTTGGTGCACCGTAGTAATCTACTTGTACTTTATCTAATACAGAAGCACTTGCGCGTCCTGCACGAACTGTTGAAAGTTCACGAGAATATGCAGCGGTTGCTTTTTCCATTTTTTCTTTTGTATTGCTTAAAACTTGTTGTCCCATTATTATTTCCCCCTCACAATTGTTCCAATATTTTCGCCCAGAACAGCGCGTTTAATGTTGCCTTCTTCCATAATGGAGAATACAATTAACGGAATATCATTATCCATACATAGAGAAGAAGCTGTAGAATCCATTACACCCAAGCCTTCTTTCAAGACATCTAAATATGTAAGTGATTCGTATTTTGTTGCTGTTTCATCAACAGTTGGATCTGCACTATATACGCCATCTACATTATTTTTCGCCATTAAAATAACATCTGCCTCAATCTCAGCTGCACGTAGTGCTGCAGTTGTATCAGTAGAGAAGTAAGGGTTTCCTGTACCTGCAGCAAAAATAACAACACGTTTTTTCTCTAAATGACGATTTGCTTTACGGCGAATATAAGGTTCCGCCACTTGACGCATTTCAATAGAAGTTTGTACACGTGTTTGAACTCCTAAATTCTCTAAGCTGTCTTGAAGAGCTAAAGAGTTCATTACCGTTGCTAACATTCCCATATAATCAGCCGTTGCACGATCCATTCCCATTTCGCTACCAATCTTACCGCGCCAAATGTTACCACCGCCAACAACAACTGCTACTTCTACGTCTAACTCAGCAATTTCTTTCACTTGCTCAGCAACCGACTTAATAACAGACGGATTAATTCCAAATCCTTTATCTCCAGCTAAAGCTTCCCCGCTCAGCTTTAATACTACACGATTATATTTTGGCTTACTCATAATGAACCTCCATTGCCTACATCTTTATTTTAAAAAAGGGAACACAATGTGTCCCCCAATCTTTATTAGTTGCTGCCTTTTACTTGGTTCATTACTTCTTCAGCAAAGTTGTCTTGACGCTTTTCAATACCTTCACCAACAGCGTAGCGAACGAATCCTTTTAATGTGCCGCCTTTAGACTCAACGAACTGACGAACTTTCATATCAGGATTTTTAACGAATGCTTGGTCAAGTAAGCAAATCTCTTCGAAGAATTTGCCAAGACGACCTTCAACCATTTTCGCAACGATTTTTTCTGGCTTGCCTTCGTTTAAAGCTTGTTGTGTTAATACTTGACGCTCATGCTCAACTTCTTCAGCTGTTACAGCATCGCGGTCGATGTATTTAGGGTTAACTGCTGCAATGTGCATTGCTACATCTTTAGCAGCTGCTTCATCTGCAGAACCTTCAAGAACTGTTAATACACCAATGCGTCCACCCATGTGTAGGTAAGCACCGAATGCATCTGCATCAGTTTTTGATACGATTTCAAAACGACGAAGTGTAAGTTTTTCACCAATTTTAGCGATTGCTTCGTTGATGTGCTCTTCTACTGTTTTGCCGTTTGCAATTGTTTGAGCCATAGCTTCTTCAATGTTAGCAGGTTTGTTAGCTAATAAGTGAGCAGCTAATTCTTTAATTAATGTTTGGAAACCTTCGTTTTTCGCAACGAAATCAGTTTCAGAGTTTAATTCTAAGATTAAACCGTCGTTACCGTTTGTTTCGATGAAAGTTAAACCTTCAGCAGCGATGCGGTCTGCTTTTTTAGCAGCTTTTGCAATACCTTTTTCACGTAAGAAATCAATTGCTTTCTCCATGTCGCCGTTAGTTTCTGTTAAAGCTTTTTTGCAGTCCATCATACCTGCGCCAGTTTTTTCACGAAGTTCTTTTACCATTTGTGCAGTGATTGCCATACTTTTCATCCTCCTAAAATATGTATTTATACCTTTTAAAAAGGTGTTTATACCTTAAAAAAGGTGATAAAAGGCCGAACCCCTTATCACCTTTCCAAATTTGTTACGCAGTAACAGTTTCTTCACCTTGTTTTGCTTCAAGGATCGCGTCTGCCATTTTAGATGTAAGAAGTTTTACAGCACGAATTGCATCATCGTTTGCTGGAATTACGTGATCGATTTCGTCTGGATCACAGTTTGTATCAACGATACCGATGATTGGAATGTTTAATTTGCGTGCTTCAGCAACTGCGATACGCTCTTTACGAGGGTCTACTACGAATAATGCATCTGGAAGACCTTTCATATCTTTAATGCCGCCTAAGAATTTTTCAAGACGCTCTAATTCTTTCTTAAGTTGTACAACTTCTTTCTTAGGAAGTACTTCGAAAGTGCCATCTTCTTGCATTCTTTCGATGTCTTTAAGGCGTTTAATACGCTTTTGAATTGTTTGGAAGTTTGTTAACGTACCACCTAACCAACGTTGGTTAACGAAGTACATACCAGCGCGAGTTGCTTCTTCTTTAATAGCATCTTGTGCTTGTTTTTTTGTACCTACGAATAATACGTTACCGCCGTTAGCAGCGATGTCTCTCATTACGTTGAATGCTTCTTCAACTTTTTTCACAGTTTTTTGTAAGTCGATGATGTAGATACCGTTACGCTCTGTGAAAATGTAACGTTTCATTTTTGGGTTCCAACGACGAGTTTGATGTCCGAAGTGAACACCAGCTTCAAGCAATTGCTTCATAGAAATTACTGACATAATTTAGTTCCTCCTAAATGGTTTTTGATATCCTCCGTTCACTTCATCTTTAAGCGAAACTACAAGCGTAGCACCAACACTTAAATCAATGAACGTGTGTACTTTGTACTGACACCACTGACAACTATATCACAACAAAATATCACAATCAAGTCGAAAATACAGACATTATGAAACTTTCTTTTCAGTTACTTATTTTTACTATCGAATCATATTACAGTATTGCCATTCTCCCTTATTTCTAAGCTATTTTAATGATAAAGCGTCCCCCTCATTAGAAATTTTTTCTGCTGAGAACACTAAAAAAGAGCTCTTCTGCACTATACAGAAGAGCTCTTAGTCTTTTGAAATTAGTTTGTTTTTAATTTCGCAAGTTCATGTAAAAATTTATCATTTAATACTTTAATGTATGTTCCTTTCATACCTAAAGAACGAGATTCGATTACACCAGCACTTTCTAACTTACGAAGTGCGTTTACGATTACAGAACGCGTAATACCTACACGATCAGCAATTTTACTTGCAACAAGTAAGCCTTCTGTTCCATTTAATTCTTCGAAAATATGCTCAATTGCTTCTAATTCACTGTATGATAATGAGCTAATTGCCATTTGTACAACCGCTTTACTACGTGCTTCTTCTTCAATTTCTTCTGCTTTTTCACGTAGAATTTCCATACCTACTACAGTAGAACTATATTCAGCAAGAATTAAATCATCATCTAAAAATTCTTGACCAAGACGCGCTAATACTAATGTACCTAGACGCTCACCACCGCCAACGATTGGTACGATAGTTGTTAAACCTTGACCAAATAACTCTCTGTTTTCTACAGGGAACGCTGTATACTCACTGTTTACTTCTAGGTTTGGAGACGTTTCAGTTACATTGAATAAGTTCTTTGTATACTCTTCTGGGAATTGACGCTCAGCAAGCATTTGTTTCATGCGCTCATTTTCGATTTGTTGGTGAATTGCATATCCTAATAATTTTCCACGACGACTTACAATAAATACGTTCGCTTCAATTACTTCACACATTGTGTCAGCCATTTCTCTAAAGTTTACTGGTTTTCCTGCTGCGCTCTGTAATAACGCATTCAGCTTTCTTGTTTTTGCTAATAATTCCATTTCAAAATTTCCTCCTACATATTATTCACATACTTTTACTCTCTTGGAAACTAGGGCGAGTCACCTGATGATACTATTACAAAATAAACTGGCTCACATCTTTATTTTTAGCAATCGTCGCTAACTTTTCCTCTACATACTGAGGTGTTATCGTTACCTTTTCTAACGTAATTTCAGATGCTTCAAACGATAAATCTTCAAGAAGCTTTTCCATAATAGTATGAAGCCTTCTTGCTCCAATATTATCTGTATCTTGATTGACTTGATAGGCAATCTCGGCAATCTTACGAATAGCTTCGTCAGAAAATTCAATTTCTATACCTTCCGTTTCCAATAATGCTATATATTGTTTTGCCAAAGCATTATCTGGCTCTACAAGGATTTTCTCAAAATCATCTGCTGACAATTTCGTTAACTCTACTCGAATCGGGAATCTTCCTTGTAGTTCTGGAATTAAATCTGACGGCTTTGACATATGAAAAGCGCCCGCTGCAATAAATAAAACGTAATCAGTTCTTATCGGTCCATACTTTGTCACAACAGTCGATCCTTCCACAATCGGTAAGATATCCCGCTGTACGCCTTCACGTGATACATCAACGCTATTCGATTGTTTACCAGCAATTTTGTCAATCTCATCAATAAAAATAATTCCAAGCTGTTCAGCACGATAAACAGCCTCTTGTGTAACTTCATCCATATCAATTAAGCGCTGTGCTTCTTCATTTGTCAAGACTTTTCTCGCTTCTTTTACAGAAAGTTTACGTTTCTTCGTTTTTTTCGGCATAAAACTTCCAAGCGCATCTTGAAAATTCATGCCCATTTGTTCCATTCCTGTACCTTGAAGCATATCGAACATAGATGATTGTTGTTCTGTCACTTCGATTGTAATCGCTTCATCTTCTAATAAACCTGCAGCAAGCTGCTTTTCTACTTCTTTTCGTTTCTGCTCAACTTCCCGCTCATCCTGCTGCTCCGATGCTGGAGTTGTGCTTTGATTTTGATATCCGCCAAATAACATCTCTAACGGATTTTTAAACCCTGACTCTTTTTGTTTATACGGTACTAAAATTTCAACAATCCGCTGGTTCGCTTGCTCTTCCGCTTTATCTTTAACATGAACCATTTTTTCTTCTTTCACAATTCGAACAGAAGTTTCCACAAGATCACGAACCATAGATTCAACATCACGGCCAACATAGCCTACTTCTGTAAATTTTGTCGCCTCTACTTTAATAAAGGGAGCACCGACAAGCTTTGCGATTCGTCTCGCCACTTCTGTTTTCCCGACCCCAGTCGGCCCAATCATTAAGATATTTTTGGGTGCAATTTCATCGCGAAGTCCTTCCGCTAACTTACTACGGCGATAACGATTTCGGAGCGCTACTGCAACCGCTTTTTTCGCATCTCTTTGACCAATAATATATTGATCTAGCTTCTCTACAATTTGTCGCGGAGTAAAATGTAAATGCATATAAAACGCCTCCCTTACAGTTCTACAATTCTTCCACAATAATATTTTCGTTCGTATATACACAAATATTGCTAGCGATTTCTAAACTTGCTTTCGCAATTTCTCTTGCTGTAAAATGATCACCTGCATGCTGTTTTAAAGCACGCCCTGCTGCAAGTGCATAATGCCCACCAGATCCAATCGCTAAAATGCCATCATCAGGTTCAATCACTTCACCTGTCCCTGAAACAAGTAACAACGTATTTTTATCCATAACAATTAACATTGCCTCTAATTGGCGAAGCATTTTATCTCCTCGCCACTGCTTTGCCATTTCTACAGCAGCCCGCTGCAAATTACCGTTGTACTCTTCAAGCTTCCCTTCGAACATCTCAAATAACGTAAAAGCATCTGCGACAGAACCCGCAAAACCAGCTAACACTTTACCGTGAAATAGCTTTCGAACTTTACGAGCTGTATGCTTCATAACAACAGCATTCCCAAGCGTAACTTGCCCGTCTCCAGCCATTGCACATTCTCCATTATGGTGAATTGCAAATATCGTTGTAGCATGGAAATTTCCCATAGAAAAAACTCCTTTATTTGTTTTTATAGCTTTTAAAAGCAATTTATGCGCGTGGATGATGCATCATGTAAACAGAACGCAACCTTTCCTTTGAGACATGCGTATAAATTTGTGTTGCCGATAAATTTTCATGCCCTAATAGCTCTTGTACAGTTCGTAAGTCTGCCCCTTCATTTAACATATGAGTCGCAAATGTATGTCTTAACATATGAGGGCTTATATTCATTGTAAGGGAAGTTTTTTTTATTAGTTCATTTAAAATATATCGAACGCCCCGATCTGTTAACGGTGTACCTTTCGCATTTAAAAACACCATTTGGGAGTATTTCTCCGATTTTTTCTCCAATCGTTTTCTCCCATTTTCTATGTAAGTTAGTAAAGCATCTTGTGCATAACTCCCAAAGGGAACATAGCGCTGTTTCCTTCCTTTCCCTGTCACCAAAATCGTCCCAGTTGAAAAATCAATATCCGTAAGTTGAAGTTTCACACATTCACTGACACGAATACCCGTCGCATACATGAGCTCCAATAAAGCTTGATCTCGCTGTCCTAACGGCTTGGCAGTATCAGAAACCTCAAATAACTGCTCTAATTCTTCAACGTACAAAAATTTTGGGATTGACCATTCTTTTTTAGGAAGTGACGCAAGTGCAAATGGATTATCTTCCCGATATCCTTCACGCATCAAAAAACGGTACAGACTTCGTAAACTCGAGATCTTTCGCGCTACAGATTTCCTTGCTAACTTTTCATTATGCAAAGTGGTTAAATATAAACGAACATCAACATACGTAATGTCCGAAAAAGAGGAAATACCTTCTCGCTTCATAAATTGTACAAAATGTTCTAAATCATTTTGATAACTTTCAACTGTATATTTTGAATAATTTCTTTCAATTTGTAAATATCCGACGAATAATTGTAACATTTTATTCACATGTTTATCCATACTCTTCACCTCAATAAAGGCTACTAAATCGTATCACAATTTAGTAGCCTTTGCAAGAAATTTGACTAAATATTTACAAAATTTTGAATTGTTTCTAAAGCGCGATTTGCATACGCTTCGTTGCGTTCTTGCTTCTTCTTGATTTTCTTTTCTAGCGGTGCAAACAACCCGAAATTCGCGTTCATCGGCTGGAAGTTTTTTACATTCGTCGTTGTAATGTAATTTGCCATACTTCCCATTGCTGTTACTGGTGGTAAAACAACCGACTCTTCACCTTTCACAAGACGAGCTGCGTTTATACCCGCTAACAGGCCCGAAGCAGCTGATTCTACATATCCCTCTACTCCAGTCATCTGTCCAGCGAAAAATAAATCATCCCGATTTTTATATTGGTATGTTGGACGAAGTAATTTTGGCGAATTAATAAATGTATTACGATGCATCACACCATAACGTACAATCTCTGCATTTTCTAGTCCAGGAATTAATTGTAACACTTCTTTTTGCGGCCCCCACTTTAAGTGTGTTTGGAAACCAACAATATTGTATAATGTTCCTGCCGCATCATCTTGACGTAATTGAACAACCGCATACGGTGTTTTCCCTGTTTTCGGATCTTCTAATCCAACTGGTTTCATCGGTCCAAATAGTAATGTTTGTCGGCCGCGGTTTGCCATTACTTCTACAGGCATACACCCTTCAAAGAAAACTTCCTTCTCAAATTCTTTTAATGGCACTGTTTCCGCAGCAATTAACGCATCATAAAAACGGTTAAATTCTTCTTCTGTCATAGGACAGTTTAAATATGCTGCTTCACCTTTATCATAACGAGATTTTAAATATACTTTCTCCATATCAATGCTTTCTTTTTCCACAATAGGTGCCGCCGCATCATAGAAGTAAAAATAATCCTCACCCGTTAGCTCTTTTAGTTGTGCTGATAGCGCTGGTGAAGTAAGCGGTCCTGTTGCAATTACAGTAGGTCCTTCTGGAATTTCTGTAATTTCCTCATTCATTACCGTTACGTTCGGATGATTTTTCACATATTCCGTTACCTTCGCCGCAAATTCATGACGGTCTACAGCTAAAGCACCGCCCGCTGGTACAGAACACTCATCTGCTGCACGAATAATAACAGAATCCATACGGCGCATCTCTTCTTTAATTACACCAACCGCATTTGTTAATGTATTTGCACGAAGCGAGTTACTACATACAAGCTCAGCAAATTTATCTGTATGATGAGCTGGTGTTTGTTTTACTGGTCTCATTTCATATAATCTTACTTGAACCCCGCGCTTTGCGATTTGATAAGCTGCTTCGCTTCCTGCAAGACCTGCACCAATTACGTTTACTACTTGTGTTGTCATTTGTCTCACCTTTCTTTTTTCATTTCCCGAAAAAAATGTGAGCTGGTAGGCTCACATTTGTTGTTCTTCTTCATAATCACAAGAAATACACTGTACTTGAACGCCTTTTTTCAACTTCTTCTCAACAAGCATCCCTTCGCACTTTGGACATTTCCGACCAATTGGCTTATCCCAAGAAACGAAGTCGCACTCTGGATATGTGCCGCAGCCGTAAAAAAGACGTTTCTTTTTATTACTTCGTCGTTCAATAATTTGTCCTTCGTCACACTTCGGACATGTAACACCGATTTCTTTAACAATCGGTTTTGTATTTCGGCAATCCGGGAAATTAGAACAAGCCATAAACTTTCCGAATTTCCCCATTTTGAAGACCATTGGGTTACCGCACAGCTCACAATCTTCTCCGGCAGGCTCATCTTTAATTTCTACTTCGCGCATTTCTTTCTCCGCTTTCTCTAAACGCGGCTCAAACTCTTTGTAGAAATCATCAACAATTTGTACCCAATTTGCATTTCCCTCTTCTATTTCATCAAGATTTTGCTCCATATTAGCTGTAAACTCGATATTAATAATTTCTGGGAAAAACTCTAAAATAAGTTCAATTACAATTTCGCCAAGCTCAGTTGGAATAAATCGCTTATTGTCTAACCCTACATATCCGCGTTTTTGAATCGTTTCTAGCGTCGGTACATATGTAGATGGTCTACCAATTCCAAGTTCCTCTAACGTCTTTACTAAACGCGCCTCTGTATAACGCGGTGGGGGCTGAGTGAAATGTTGTTTCGGTTCGACATCTTTAGAAAAGACTGTTTCTCCTATGTCTAACTTAGGTAACATTCTATCCTTCTCTTCTGCTCCATCATCTTTTGTTTCCACATATACCTTCATAAATCCCGGGAATTTCACAACAGATCCATTTGCACGAAATTGAACAGAATTGTTTATCAATGTAGCTGTAACGGTATCCATTATAGCAGATGCCATCTGACTTGCAACAAATCGCTCCCAAATCAGTTTATATAAACGATATTGGTCACGGCTCAAATAGCTTTTTAATTCATCTGGTTTACGCAAGACAGATGAAGGTCGAACCGCTTCGTGCGCATCTTGTGCCTTTGCATTTTTCGACTCTTTCTTTTTTTGTGTCCCTATGTAGTCTGCCCCAAACGCTTCTTCGATATAAGAACGTGCTTCTTGTTGCGCTGTTTCTGAAATTCTCGTTGAATCTGTTCTCATATATGTAATTAATCCGACCGTCCCTTGCTTTCCAATATCAATACCTTCATAAAGCTGCTGTGCAAGCATCATCGTTTTCTTTGCTCGCATATTTAATTTTCTCGCAGCTTCTTGTTGCAGAGAAGATGTCGTAAATGGTAATGCAGGATTACGTTTTCGTTCTTTTCTCGTTACACTTTCAACTGAAAATGCATTTTCTTGCATTTTTTCAATGATTTCATTTACTTGTTGTTCATTTGTTAATTCTACTTTTTCCCCATTTATTCCATAGAAGGATGCTTCAAACGTCTCTTTTCCTTTTACAAATTCAGTTTTAATCGTCCAGAATTCTTCTGGTGTAAACGCTTGAATTTCTTTTTCGCGATCTATAATTAAGCGTACTGCAACAGACTGCACACGCCCTGCACTTAATCCTTTTTTTACTTTCTTCCATAGTAAAGGACTAATATTATAACCAACAAGTCGGTCAAGCACGCGTCTTGCTTGCTGTGCATCCACTAAATCCATATTAATCGCACGAGGATGTTTAAAGGATTCTTTAATGGCATCTTTTGTAATTTCATTGAATACAACACGGCAATCTGACTCTATATCTACATTCAGCGTATTTGCTAAATGCCAAGCAATCGCTTCTCCCTCACGATCTGGATCGGCTGCGAGATAGACTTTTTTTGCTTTTTTTGCTGCTGTCTTCAAATCTTTTAAAACAGGACCTTTACCACGAATGGTAATATATTTTGGGGTGAAATTGTTTTTTACTTCTATTCCCATTTGGCTTTTAGGTAAATCGCGAACATGGCCCATAGACGCGATTACTTTGTATTTTTTCCCTAAATATTTTTCAATGGTTTTCGCCTTAGAAGGCGACTCCACGATTACAAGGTAATCTGACATGCTAGTGCCTCCTTAAGAGGTGGATTCAAGTCTTCATCTTTTTTCACACAAATGCTCCTTCCTCAAAGCTCTTAAAACTTTTTTGGATGGATTATTGACTAATATTATTGATTTCTCTCGTTTTTGTCAATCAACAATGAATATAACATACAGTGACAATCTACCATTTGTCAATAATTGTTTAATAAAAATATAAAATATACTAGCAATTTGAAAGTTCTTCTATCACATCTTTTGCACATTGAACTAATTTCGCTCCTTGTTGGATGAGTTGATTCGTTCCCGCAGCACTCTCAATATAGTTAGGACCTGGTAAGGCAAATACTTCTCTATTTTGTTCTAAAGCAAAGTCCGCTGTAATAAGAGAACCACTCCGAGCATTCGCCTCTACCACGAGAACACCTTGACAAAGTCCACTTATAATGCGGTTTCGCCTCGGAAAATACCATTTTTGCGGTGCATAATGCGGGGGATACTCCGTTACAAGTACGATTTGTTCTTTCCATTTTTCATAAAAAGATTGATTCTTTTTTGGATACATATATTGTAAGCCGTGTCCTAATACTGCAATTGTCGCAAAGCGGTGCTCTACTGCAATTTCATGCGCAATTGAATCGATACCACTTGCAAGCCCACTCACAATTAACCATTCATTTTTCATAAGCGGTTGTAAAATAGATTGTATGCTTCCTTTTCCGTATAAAGACGGATTTCTCGTTCCCACAACGGCTAATTTTTTTGTCCATTGTAGCAATTCTTTTCTTCCCTTTCCATATAAAACAAACGGAGGATCAGGAATTTCGCGCAATAAACTCGGATAGTCATCATCCCATATCGTTATATAAAAAATGTGCTCATCTTGTAATTTTTGAATACAGAAAGAAGGATGTGTTTTTTGAAGATACGAAACAAGTGCAGAGGCTTTTTGCATAGGCAGCCCAAGATGTTTTTCAATTTGAGGAGCTTGAAAGGAATAAATATCGGTTAACTGAGGGTCGATAGATAGTAAACGCCGGAGTACTTTCCACTGATCCGCCAAATAGTAATGAAGATGTAACAATCTTTCACGTTTCATATTCATTCTCCTTACCCATAATTAATATTATGTAAACAATCGAAGGTATAAAAGACACCCTCTTTTACAGAAGGTGTCTTTCTAAGCTATTAATAATTTTTACAAGTTTCAAATAAACCTTTTTCTTTTAAAACAGAAATTAAAGTTTCACCCATAACAGCTGGTGTTTCAGCAACTTTAATACCGCAAGCTTCCATCGTTTTAATTTTTTCAGCAGCTGTACCTTTACCACCAGAAATAATCGCACCTGCATGGCCCATGCGTTTTCCTGGAGGTGCTGTTTGACCGCCAATAAAGCCAACAACAGGTTTCGTCATGTTCGCTTTTACCCACTCAGCAGCTTCTTCTTCTGCTGTTCCACCAATTTCACCAATCATAATAACCGCATGTGTCTCTTCATCTTCATTGAATGCTTTTAATGCATCGATGAAGTTTGTACCATTTACAGGGTCACCACCAATACCAACTGCAGTTGACTGGCCGATTCCTTCTTGTGTTAATTGATGTACAGCTTCATATGTTAACGTACCTGAACGAGATACGATACCAACATGACCTTTTTTATGAATGTATCCTGGCATAATACCAATCTTACACTCATCTGGCGTAATAACACCTGGGCAGTTTGGTCCAAGAAGACGTGTCTTTTTGCCTTGCATATATTTCTTAACATTTACCATATCCAATACAGGGATACCTTCTGTAATACATACTACTAAATCAAGCTCTGCATCAACAGCTTCCATAATTGCATCCGCAGCAAAAGCAGGTGGAACGTATACAACAGAAGCGTTTGCACCTGTTGCTTTTACAGCGTCTTCTACTGTATTAAATACTGGTACACCTTCGATTTCAGTACCACCTTTACCAGGAGTTACACCACCGACGATTTTTGTACCATATTCAATCATTTGCTTTGTGTGGAATAAACCTTGAGAACCTGTAATACCTTGTACAATAACTTTTGTATCTTTATTAACTAATACGCTCATTTTTTCTCCCCCGCTTTCTATTAGCCTACTAGTGAAACAATTTTTTGTGCACCGTCTGCCATAGATTCTGCTGCAACAATATTTAAACCAGATTCATTTAAAATTTTCTTTCCTAACTCTACATTAGTACCTTCAAGACGAACAACAAGTGGTAATTCAAGGCCCACTTGTTTTGTTGCCTCGATAACACCTTCCGCAATTACATCACATTTCATAATTCCACCGAAAATGTTAACAAAAATACCTTTTACATTTTTGTCAGAAAGAATAATTTTGAAAGCTTCTGTAACTTTTTCAGCTGTAGCACCGCCACCAACATCTAAGAAGTTAGCTGGATCGCCGCTATAATGTTTAATAATATCCATCGTTGCCATCGCAAGTCCTGCACCATTTACCATACAACCAATATTTCCATCTAATGAAATATAGTTTAGGTCATATTTAGAAGCTTCCACTTCTTTTGGATCTTCCTCATCAAGATCACGAAGTTCTAAAATATCTTTATGACGATATAAAGCATTAGAATCGAAGTTTAATTTTGCATCTAACGCCATAACTTTTCCGTCACCTGTTGTAACAAGCGGGTTAATTTCTGCAATAGAGCAGTCTTTTTCAATAAACGCACGGTATAAGCCCATCATAAACTTAACAGCTTGTCCAACAAGCTGATTTGGAATATTGATATTAAATGCAATACGACGTGCTTGGAAGCCTTGCAAGCCTACCGCAGGATCAATATATTCTTTAAAGATTTTTTCTGGTGTTTTCTCTGCTACTTCTTCAATTTCTGTGCCGCCTTCTTCAGACGCCATTAACACAACTTGAGAAGTTGCACGATCTAATACAAGACCAACATAATATTCTTTTTTAATGTCGCATCCTTCTTCGATAAGTAAGCGCTTTACTTCTTTACCTTCAGGACCTGTTTGATGAGTTACAAGCGTTTTCCCTAGAATTTCCTCTGCATATGTACGAACTTCATCTAAGTTCTTTGCTACTTTTACACCGCCGGCTTTGCCGCGTCCGCCAGCATGAATTTGTGCTTTTACTACACATACACTCGTTCCTAATTCTTTCGCTGCTTCTACAGCTTCTTCTACTGTAAAGGCAACCTTCCCGTTCGGAACGCTTACCCCATAGTTTCTAAGGACTTCTTTCCCCTGATACTCGTGGATATTCATGGTCCCATCCTCCCCTATTTTCCTATTTTACTCGAAAAGTTTTTTAATGTTTTTAAACACTACATTGTCATTGTATAAAATGATTGCCACGCTGTCTACAATAAAGTGTCAGAAAACTGAAATCGCTTTATTCTTTTTTGAAAATAGTAATGTTAATATACAAAAATAAAGAATAAGCTGTAGATTACAGCTTATTCTTTAATCATATCTTTAATTGGAGCAAATGTTTTTCGATGCTCATCTAACACACCATAAGTTTCAATCGCTTGTAAATGCTGTTTCGTTCCATAACCCATATGTTGCTCGAATCCATACTGCGGATATCGTTTTCCAAGCTCCTTCATCATGCGATCACGCGTTACTTTCGCAATTACAGATGCAGCCGAAATAGAAATGCTTTTCGCATCTCCTTTAATAATAGACGTTTGAAGGATTGAAGTCGGAAGTTCCATCGCATCAATTAGCAAATGCTCTGGTGTACAAGATAAATTTGCAACAGCATCCAGCATCGCTTGTTTCGTCGCTTGGTAAATATTTATTTCATCGATTACATTAGGTGGTATAATCCCAATCCCGATTGCTAATGCCTTCTCTTGAATTTCACCATAAAACCGCTCACGCTTCGCCTCACTCAGCTTTTTCGAATCATTTAAACCTGGTATATAGAAATCTTCTGGAAGCACAACAGCAGCAGCAACAACAGGCCCCGCTAACGGTCCTCTTCCCACTTCATCAATACCAGCAATAGATACAATCCCTTTTTGCCGGAGCGCACCTTCATAAATTGACATCTCAATAAATTTTTGTTTTTCTTTTTCTTTATCCCCTTGTTGTTTTTTCCATTTTGTAATGAGTCTTTGCACACCTTTTCGTTCGTCTGCTAATAACATAGCAAAACGTTCGTCGTCTTCTTGTACAATTTCTTGCAATAGCTCTTCTATTTCTTGAATTGTTTGTTTTTTAGACATACACAGTTCCTCCTCCAAATAAGAAAAGGCGTGCAAAAGCGCGCCTTTTTCTTTCCCGTTTAATATTATCTCTGTATTCAGAAGAACGAAAGACACCGGGTTTAAAATAACTACCAGTAAAAATTAAATGAATGAAACGAACCAACTAGAAATCTAGCTTTATCCCGCTATTCGCGGGCAGTATAATATCCCCCGCAAGATTCAGAGAGTAGCGAAGAAGATAAGCGGGGGATATAAGCCCGATTGGTGAGAGCTTTTCATCAGGGGGAGATAAAGAAAATCCCCACTGATGAAAATTTCACTTTATGCTTCTTCTATTATTTCTTCTGGTGTTTCAAATGTCATTTTTCCAAGTTTACCACCACGAAGCTCACGAAGAACAAGTTCTGATGTCTTGTCATAATCAACAAGTCCTCCACCCATTAAACAGCCTCTATTCTTTCCAATTGCATCAAATAGTTCCACAATATCTTCTGGGATGTCATTTAACTTATAACGCTCTTTCAAACGTTCTGGATACTGTTTCTCCATAAACCGAAGTGCATATACAGCCACATCTTGTAAATTTAAAATAGAATCTTTAATCGCACCAGTCGTCGCAAGACGAAGCCCAACCATTTCATCTTCAAATTTCGGCCACAAAATACCCGGCGTATCTAGTAATTCCATTTCTTTTCCTACTTTAATCCACTGCTGGGCCGTTGTTACACCTGGACGATCGCCTGTTTTCGCAATATTTTTCTTTGCTAATTTATTAATTAATGTTGATTTTCCAACGTTCGGAATACCAACAATTAAAGCGCGAATTGCTCGCGGTTTAATACCTTTTGCAACCATCTTATCAAACTTTTCTTTCACCAGTTCCTTACATGCTGCTGTAATTTCTTTCATACCTTGTCCAGCTTGCGCGTTAATAGAAATTGCTTTATGACCTTTTCCCTCAAAATACGCAATCCATTCCTTTGTTACACGATCATCTGCCATATCCGCTTTATTTAAAACGACAAGCCTTGGCTTATGCGTAATAATTTCATCAATCATCGGATTTCGTGATGATAATGGCAGTCTTGCATCAACAAGTTCAATTACAACATCGATTAATTTTAACTTTTCTGTTACTTGCCGCCTTGCTTTGGCCATATGACCTGGAAACCATTGAATTACCATATTTCCACCTTCTTTTCTACGTTCATTTTACAATACGAGCATCTTTTAATGGCCAATATAACATATTAGCTTTCCCAATCACTTGGTCTATTGAAATTGTTCCAATTGTACGACTATCTTTACTAAAACGGCGATTGTCTCCTAATACAAATAATTCTCCTTCAGGAACCGTTGTCTTCCCTGTAATTTCTTCAAGCTTAAAATCATATGTTAGCGGACCTTCAGAAAGCTGCTTTTTTTCCTCAGCTAAATACGGCTCTTCATACGGCTTTCCGTTAATATAGAGTGTGTCGTTTCGATATTCTACCTGATCACCTGGCAAACCAATGACACGTTTAATGTAATCTTTATCTTCCGTTGCTTGAAACACAATAATATCAAAGCGTTTTGGTTCGCTAATGTGGTACCCAATTTTGTTGACAATCATTCGATCACGATCATGAAGAGTTGGTGACATAGATACACCATCTACAAGAATCGGAGCAAAGAAAAACTGTCTAATAATCCAAGCTAAGACAACAGCGATTAAAATGGCTTTTATCCATTCCCAAAGTGTACTTTTTTGTTTCGTCATGCGGTTCCCCTCCACAATTATGTAAGCTGTTTGTATACGAGCAAAAATAAAGCTAGATTGGAAAAAGGGAGCTTGCAAATACAAGCTCCCATACATGTCTTATCGAATTTCTTTAATACGTGCTTTTTTACCGCGAAGGTTGCGTAAGTAGTATAACTTAGCACGACGTACTTTACCACGGCGAAGTACTTCGATTTTCGCGATTCTTGGCGTGTGAACTGGGAATGTACGTTCAACACCTACACCGTAAGAAATCTTACGAACTGTGAATGTTTCGCTAATTCCGCCACCACGACGTTTAATTACAACACCTTCAAAAATCTGAATTCTCTCACGAGTACCCTCTACTACTTTTACGTGTACGCGTAAAGTGTCACCAGGACGGAATGAAGGTAAATCAGTTTTTAATTGATTTTTTGTAATGTCTGCGATTAATTGTTGCATATTCAATTCTCTCCTTCCAAACAGATGCTCTTGCAAAGTCATTTCATAAATTACAGCGGAACACCGTTGTTAACGGCTACTCTCTATAAGTAGCACAAGTGTTATAATAGCATATTGCTCGTTCTGTTGCAATAGCATTTTTTTACTTCTCTTCTTTCAATTCCGCCAACCATTTTTCTTCTTGTTTTGATAAACTACGTTCCTCTAATAAATCAGGGCGGCGCATATACGTACGACGAAGTGATTCTTTATGACGCCATTCTTCAATATATTTATGATTACCAGACGTAAGTACATCTGGTACTTTCATTCCACGAAAATCCGCTGGTCTTGTATAATGCGGGTGTTCGAGTAAGCCTGTACTAAATGAATCTTCTATTTGTGATTGTTGATTTCCTAGGACATCAGGCAATAGACGGACAACACTATCTGTAATAACCATAGATGCCAGTTCTCCGCCTGTTAATACATAATCTCCTATTGAAATTTCATCTGTTACAAGGTGCTCGCGAACACGCTCATCATACCCTTCATAATGACCACAAACAAAAATTATATGTTCTTCTTTCGCTAACTCTTCAGCTTTCTTTTGCGTAAAACGCTCTCCTTGCGGACACATTAACACAATACGTGGTTTACGCTCTGTTTCCTTCGTTAACTGTTCTACCGCATCAAAAATCGGCTGTGGTGTTAACACCATCCCCGCTCCCCCGCCATACGGGTAGTCATCGACACTATTATGTTTATTGGTTGAATAATCACGGAAGTTCACAACTCTTAGTTGCACAGCTTCTTTTTCTTGTGCTTTTTTTAATATAGAAGAACCAAAAACACCTGTGAACATTTCTGGAAACAAGGTTAAAATATCGATTTTCATTACAGTAATCCTTCCATTACTTGAATTGTTACAAGCTTTTCATCAATGTTTACTTGTAAGACAACTTCCTCGATATATGGGATTAAAACATCTTGGCCTTTTGGTTGTTTGATAACCCAAACATCGTTTGCGCCAGGAGAAAGAATTTCTTTAATCGTACCAATTGTTTCTCCGTCTTCTGTTACAACGGTACAACCAATAATTTCGTGATAATAATACTCTCCTTCAGCCAAGTCTCCAAGCTGCTCCTCTGGAACTTTTAATAAAGAGCCTTTCAATTGCTCTACTTCATTTACATTGTTATAACCTTCAAAAGTCAGTAAATCAAAAGATTTATGCTGACGATGAGAAGTTACCTTTACAGCCAGTGGCTCAGTCCCTTTCTCTTGCCATATGTATAATGTGTTTCCTACTTTATAACGCTCTTCCGGAAAATCTGTACGTGAAATTACACGCAATTCTCCTCTAACACCGTGAGTATTTACAATTTTCCCTACATTAAACCATTTTGTCATAAACAGCACGTCACCCCTGTTTGTTATATGTCGTTAGCATCTCCATTCTCTATGCTGAAGATGCGATTTATCTTAAAATGTTAAAAAAGGGTGAGGAACAGATCCTCGCCCTTTTTATGCTTATTGAATTTCCAGCGTTACTTTCTCATTTTGATGATGTCCCGCTGCATATAAGATCGTTCGAATTGCTTTTGCAACTCGCCCTTGTTTCCCAATGACTTTACCCACATCCTCAGGATGTACGGTTAATCGATACTTCATCTCTCCGTTGTACAGTTCCTGTGTAACCTTTACATCTTCAGGATGATCCACAAGGGGTTTAACAATTGTTTCGATTAACCCTGCCATAGCCATTGTTCGAATTACTTACCTTGTTTAGATAAATGGAATTTCTCCATGATACCTTGTTTAGAGAACAGGTTACGAACTGTATCAGATGGTTTCGCACCGTTTCCTAACCATTTTAATGCTGCTTCTTCGTTGATTTTAACTTCAGCTGGTTGAGCAACTGGATTGTAAGTTCCGATTTCCTCGATGAAACGTCCGTCACGAGGAGAACGAGAATCTGCAACAACTACACGATAGAAAGGAGATTTTTTAGCTCCCATACGTTTTAAACGAATTTTAACTGCCATTTATAAAGCACCTCCGAATATATTTCACACAGATAATAATATTAGCAAAAAGAGTGACCCTTTGTAAAGTAAAATTTCTTAACAGAGCCATCTTTTTTTCCTTACATAAATGGAAACTTCATGCCACCTAGTCCTTTTTTCTTACCTTTTTGCATACCAGACATCGTTTTCATCATCTTTTTCATATCTTCAAATTGTTTCAAAAGACGATTGATCTCTTGTACAGTTGTACCGCTACCTTTAGCGATACGTTTCTTACGACTGGCGTTAATCATTTCCGGTTGTTCACGCTCTAATTTCGTCATTGAGCGAATAATCGCTTCAATGTGCCCAATTTGCTTTTCATCAACTTGAACATTTTTTAATCCTTTAATTTTCCCGGCACCAGGAAGCATATTAAGAAGTTCATCAAGCGGTCCCAATTGACGCACTTGTCCTAATTGCTCTAGAAAATCATCCAACGTAAAGGAAAGTGTACGCATTTTTTGCTCAAGTTCTCTTGCTTTTTCTTCATCAACTGTCGCCTGCGCCTTTTCAATTAACGTCAGAACATCACCCATACCTAAAATACGCGATGCCATACGTTCTGGATGAAATACCTCTAATGCATCTAATTTCTCACCCATACCAGCAAATTTAATTGGTGTGTTTGTAACAGCTTTAATAGATAGTGCTGCACCTCCGCGCGTATCACCATCTAATTTTGTTAATACGACACCCGTTAAACCAAGCTGTTCATGGAAACTTTGAGCCACATTAACCGCATCTTGTCCTGTCATTGCATCAACAACAAGGAAAATTTCATCCGGATTGGCTACTTCTTTAACTTGTGCTAATTCATCCATGAGCTCCTCATCAATATGCAGACGGCCTGCTGTATCAATAAGAACATAATCATGGTGATCTTCTTTAGCTTTCGCAATCGCTTGCTTGGCAATTTCAACAGGACTTACCTTGTCGCCTAAAGAGAAAACCGGCATATCCAATTGCTTACCGAGTGTTTCAAGCTGTTTAATTGCTGCTGGGCGATAAATATCAGCCGCGACCAACATCGGTTTACGATTATGCTTTTTACGAAGCAAATTCGCAAGCTTACCTGTTGTCGTCGTTTTACCTGCACCTTGCAAACCAACCATCATAATGACAGTTGGCGGACGGTTAGAGACTGCAATTTTACTCTGCTCCCCACCCATTAATTCTGTAAGTTCTTCCTGTACTACTTTAATAACTTGCTGTCCAGGTGTTAAACTTTTCATTACATCTTGTCCGACAGAACGTTCAGACACACGCTTAACAAAATCTTTTACTACTTTAAAGTTAACGTCTGCCTCTAAAAGAGCAAGACGAACTTCTCTCATCATTTCTTTTACGTCGGCTTCAGTTACTTTCCCTTTGCCGCGAATTTTTTGCATTGTCTGTTGAAGTCGGTCGGCTAATCCTTCAAATGCCATATTGCCGCCCTCCTAATCTAAATTTTCGATAGCTTCAACAACTTGTTTCACTTGTTCATCTACATGCTCTTCTTCGCTGATTAGCTGCTTTAACTTTGCAACAAGTTGCTGCCTTTCTTGAAACTTTTGAAGTAACAATAACTTTTCTTCATATTCTTCAAGCATCGCTTCTGTCCGTTTAATGTTATCATACACTGCTTGGCGGCTCACTTCAAATTCTTCTGCAATTTCACCAAGCGATAGATCATCAAGATAGTAAAGTGACATATAACTTCTTTGTTTTGGCGTTAACAACGAATGATAAAAATCAAATAAATAATTCATTCTCGTTGTTTTTTCGAGCATGTTGAATCACCCTTTGTTAAGTGAATTACCTTTACATGAATTAGTTTACATGGAGAGCAAAAGTGTGTCAAGTTTTTTTCTTAACATCTTATTTAAATTTAAAAATAAGAAGCGGCAAGCACCGCCTCTTATTTTTTACCAAAAACATTTTCTACTTAGATATACGTAAATTCAATAAACTATTAGTAGCAGATAAAGTCTATCACTAATAAAAACCTTGCTTTATTCCACTTCTGTTTCTACAAAGTCTGCAAATAGTCCATATACATATTGTTCTGGATCAAATGCTTGTAAATCATCCATTTGTTCTCCAAGGCCGACAAATTTCACCGGTACATCCATCTCATTACGAATTGCTAATACAATTCCACCTTTAGCAGTTCCGTCTAATTTCGTTAGGACAATGCCTGTTACATTTGTCGCCTCGCGGAATGTCTTCGCTTGACTTAAACCATTTTGTCCTGTTGTTGCATCAATGACAAGTAATACTTCATGAGGAGCTCCAGGAACTTCACGTTCGATTACACGTTTTACTTTCTCTAACTCTTTCATTAAATTAACTTTGTTTTGCAAACGGCCTGCTGTATCGCATAACAATACATCAACTTTTCGTGATTTTGCAGCCTGAATTGCATCGTACATAACAGCTGCTGGATCCGAACCTGATCCTTGTTTAATTACATCTACACCAACACGTTCTCCCCATACTTCTAGCTGTTCAATCGCACCAGCACGGAATGTATCGCCAGCTGCCAATAATACAGACTTGCCGTCTGCTTTAAATTTATGTGCCATTTTTCCAATCGTCGTTGTTTTCCCAACACCGTTTACCCCAACAAATAAAATAACTGTCAAGGCGTTATCTTGTACATTTAACTCATTATTAAAGTTACCGTCTCCTTTGTAAATCTCAATTAGTTTTTCAGAGATAACAGCTTGTACTTCTCTTGGGTCCTGGATATTACGACGTTTCACTTCATCTCTTAATTGGTCAATTAATTCCATTACTGTGGACACACCCACATCCGCACCAATTAAAATTTCTTCTAACTCTTCGAAGAAATCTTCGTCAACTTTACGATAACGATATACTAAGTCATTTACCTTTTCAGCAAAAGAATTTCTCGTTTTCTCTAAACCTTGTTTAAACTTCTCTGATACCGTATCTGTTTGTTTTGAAATTTTTTCTTTTAATTTTTTAAAAAAGCTCATTCTTTCCCATCCTTTCTATTCACTTGTCACAACTTCTGCTCCGTCATCTAAACGAACGGATACAAGCTTGGAAACGCCAGATTCCTGCATCGTTACACCATATAGTACATCTGATTCTTCCATTGTTCCTTTTCGGTGTGTAATAACTATAAATTGTGTTTCATCACTAAACTTTCTCAAGTACTGCGCAAAACGAGCAACGTTCGCTTCATCCAGCGCTGCTTCAACCTCATCAAGTACACAAAACGGTACAGGACGAACTTTTAAAATACTAAACAGCAATGCAATTGCTGTTAATGCTCGTTCTCCTCCAGAAAGAAGACCTAAATTTTGCAATTTCTTTCCTGGTGGCTGTGCAACAATATCAATTCCTGTATTTAATAAATCTTGCGGGTTTGTCATAACTAAATCCGCACGCCCTCCGCCAAATAATTCACTAAACACAAACTGGAATTCTGTACGAATTGCTTGGAATGTATAAGAAAAGCGTTTTTTCATTTCCTCATCCATCTCGTCAATTACTTGATGCAGTGTTGTTTTCGCCTCTTCCAAATCATCACGCTGCTCTAATAAGAACGTATGACGCTCAGATACACGCTCGTATTCATCAATTGAACCTAAGTTTACTGTCCCAAGTTCTTCAATGGATAATTTAATTAATTTCACTTTTTTACGAGCTTCATCACCAGACATTGTCATCGTATACTTTTGTTTCGCCGCTTCAAAAGAAATGGTATACGTTTCTTGTAAGTGCTGCAAGCGGTTTTCTAGCTCCACGTCTAAACGATTTATTTTTACTTCTTCATCTTTTAATACATCAAGCAAATATTTATGCTGACGTTTCGCTTCTTTTACTTCTAAATCTAAATATTCTAGTCGCCCTTGTAAATCCAGACGTTGTTCACGGCGTGAGCTAATTAATTCAACAGTTTGATTTCGATCGTGGGTTTTCTTTTGAATCATACTTGTAATTTGCTCTTCACCACTGGAATTCGATGTCATTTCTTGTTTCAAGAATGCTAAATCTTCTTTTGTCTTTATAAGATTCTTTTTCGTCTCATCTTGTTCTTTTGTGAGGCGGTCTACTGTCTCTTTTTGATTTGATAATCGTTGTTGCTTTTCAGCTACTTGCACTTTTAACTCCGTAATTTCTATCTGCACTTTTTCTTTCGAAGAATGTTGCTCACTCTTTTGCTTTGTTAATTCTTTAATTGTTGTATCAAGCTGCATAATTTTTTCTTGCAGCTCTGTAAGCGTTTTTTCTAGCTCTGTTTTCCGCCCTTGTATCTTCACTTGATCTTGCAAAAATCCTTCTAGCTCTAAATCATAAATAGATAAGCGTTCATTAATGCGATGCTCTTCTAGTTCTAACTGATTAATCTCTTCTTTACATGCTTGTTCATCTACACGCTTTTCATCGACGCTTTGTCGAAGTTCTTTCATCTGCACTTCTTTTTCTTGTATTTCTTGTTTTAGCTCTTTGACATAGCTTTCTAGCTTCGCCGTCTTTTCTTCCATATCTGTCAACTTTTCGTTCCACTCTTCTAACTCACGTTGGCGTCCTAATAAAGATGAATTCGTTTGCTTCACAGCACCACCCGTCATTGAACCCCCTGGATTTACAAGGTCGCCTTCTAATGTAACAATACGATAACGATATTGTAGCTGCTTTGCTAATTCATTCGCTCCTTTTAAATCATGAGCGACAATTACCGTACCTAATAAATTTGTAATAACATCTTCATATTTATTATTGTACTGCACAAGCTCTGAAGCTACTCCTATAAATGATGAGTGCTGGTTTACAATCCGAAGCTGCTCTGTCCTAAGTGCTCTCCCTTTAATTACACTTTGCGGTAAAAAGGTCGCACGTCCATGACGATTTTGCTTTAAAAATGCAATTGCTCGGCGCGCATGTTCTTCTGTTTGTACAACAACATGCTGCATTGCTGCTCCAAGCGCAATTTCCATTGCCACTTCGTACTTTTTCGGTACAGTAAGAAGTTCTGCAACTGCACCTTCAATACCATGCAACTGGCTATCACGTGCCTTTAATACTTCACGGACTCCTTGATAAAATCCTGAATAATCCTCTTGCATTTCTTCAAGCATTTCTTTACGAGAACGAGCTTGCTGAACGTATTGATATGCTTGATACAATTTGCTCTCATTTTCACTATATTGTTCTTTACATTTTCCAAGTGCAATGTCCGTTTGCTGCATACTTGACAGCAGATTTGTAATTTGCTCTTTTATATGTTCATATTTTTCAACGAACGTTGATTTTTTCTGTGCAATTTCTATGCGCATCTGTACATATTTTTCATTTTCTTCGTCAAGACGCTGGTTTTTGAAATCTCTTTGTTTAAATTGTTCCTCTAACATAGAAAGTTCATTTCGATAACTTGCCTGTTGATTTAAAAGTTCAATATAATCACCTTTTAAATACTCGATTTGCTCATCTAAATTTTGTACATATGTAGACAACAATCTTTCATTATCATGCAGTTTCTGTTCTAACTCTTTCACATGATTTGCTAATTTCATTAATTCGTCTGTTCCTTGCGCAACACTGCCTTCATATGCAGAAACTTTATCTGTTAATTCATGAATCAGTGCTTCTAACTGTGCACAATGTGTTGTTGCATTGTGCTTTCTTTCTTTCAGCAGCTCGCGTTGTCCTTCTAATTTTTCAAGTTCTTTACTAGAAAGAAGAAGAACCTCTTGCAAAGATTGAACAGATTCATCAATGGCTTGTACATTTCCACGCACTTCTTCTAAATCCGCTTCATTTTTTTGAAGTTGTGCTGATAATTTCACTTCTTCATCTTTGTTATGTTTAAATTGCTCGCGAAGCGCTTCCCATTTTTCATGTAACTCTTCAATTTCATATACAATTAATGCCGCTTCAACTTTTTCTAATTCTTCTTTTTTCTCAAGATAGTCTTTTGCAATAGAAGCTTGTCTTTCGAGAGGTTCAACTTGATCACTCAATTCATGAATAATATCTTCTACACGATTTAAATTATCTTGCGTCTCTGCTAATTTTCCTTCCGCTTTCTTTTTACGGATTTTATATTTCAGTACACCAGCTGCTTCTTCAAAAATACTACGGCGATCTTCCGCTTTACTACTTAAAATCTCTTCTACTTTCCCCTGACTGATAATAGAAAATGCTTCACGTCCCATACCTGAGTCCATGAATAAATCTACAATATCTTTTAAACGACAAGGTTGTTTATTAATAAGAAAATCACTATCTCCTGAACGATATACTCGTCTCGTTACACTTACTTCGTTATATTCAATCGGCAGACGCTGATCCTCATTATTTAATGTTAATGTTACCTCAGCAACATTCAACGCTTTACGTGTATCACTACCCGAAAAAATAATATCTTCCATTTTCGCACCGCGCAGCGACTTTACGGATTGCTCACCAAGTACCCAACGAATGGCATCTGTAATGTTACTTTTTCCGCTTCCATTTGGACCTACTACAGACGTTACACCTGGTACAAAGTCAATCGATACACGTTCTGCAAAAGATTTAAATCCTGCTATCTCTAACCGTTTTAAAAACACGAAAGGCCTTCCCCCTTTATGCACAAGGAATCCCCCTAAGTATAAGGGGGATTCTCTATGAATGCTCTATGAATGCTCTTTTAATTTTTCTAACGCTTCTTGGGCAGCATGCTGTTCTGCCTCTTTCTTAGACTTTCCACTTCCAAGCCCTAATGCTTCGCCGTTTAATGTAACACGCGATACAAACTCTCGATTATGGGCTGGTCCTTTTTCTTGCAAAATTTGATATTCTATATTACCGCTACCATCACGCTGAATTAATTCTTGTAGTTGACTCTTAAAATCCATCACATGAGAAAAAGCACCTTCATTAATTTTCGGATAAACAACTGTTTTTAAAAATCCCCATACCTTGTCTAAACCTTGGTCCAAGTAAAGTGCACCAATAAACGCTTCAAAGACATCCGCTAATAACGCTGGACGTTCGCGACCTCCTGTCATTTCTTCCCCTTTTCCTAAAAGGACAAGATTACCAAATACCAGCTCATTCGCAAAACGAACGAGAGAAGGTTCACATACAATAGCCGCGCGAAGTTTTGTTAATTCTCCCTCGCTCATTGTCGGATATTTTTGAAACAAATATTGCGAAACCGTCAGTTCTAGTACCGCATCACCAAGAAATTCAAGACGCTCATTATCTTCATGTGGCTTTTTCCGATGCTCATTCACATACGATGAATGCGTAAATGCTTGTATCAACAATTTTTCATTTGTAAATGTAATACCTATTTTCGCTTGAAACTTTTTAAAAGCCTCGCGATATTTCGCTTCATACTTCTTATCTCTATACTTTCTGTACGGCATAGGTCCCTCCAGATATATATGCTGAGAAAGCCCCGTATATAAACGGGACTTCATCAAGCATTATAGATGACTCTCTATGTAAGTCACAGCATCGCCAACAGTAGCAATTTTTTCTGCTTCCTCATCAGAAATTTCCATTTCAAACTCATCTTCTAGTTGCATTACAAGTTCTACTACATCTAGAGAATCAGCACCTAAATCTTCTTTAAAGTTTGCAGCTGTTGTTACCTCTGTTTCGTCTACTCCTAGACGATCTACGATAATTTTCGTTACACGTTCTAAAACGTCTGCCATATTCATTCACCTCCTTTAAAAGTATTGACAAACAATTACTTTTTTAAATTTATCTATAAATTAGATCACTATTTTTCCGATCTTCTCAAGCCATTATATTTAATATTGTACAGAAAAGCTAGATGAAATCAACCTATTTCTGTAGTTTTTCCTTTTACATCACCATGCCGCCGTCA
Organism: Bacillus sp. AFS018417; assembly: GCF_002560985.1. NCBI lineage: Bacteria > Bacillati > Bacillota > Bacilli > Caryophanales > Bacillaceae > Bacillus > Bacillus sp. AFS018417. The sequence continues at coordinate 21,764 of NZ_NTTM01000032.1, read as the reverse complement.
ACATGAAGTGTTTGCCCAGTGATATAACGGCTCGCATCTGATGCTAAAAATGCAACCGCATTTGAAATATCTTCTGCTTCTCCAAATTTTGCAATTGGGATTAATTTTAGCATTTCATTCTTCACATCTTCCGCCAATACATCTGTCATATCTGTTACGATAAATCCAGGAGCAATTGCATTTACTGTGATATTACGACTTGCTAGCTCTTTTGCTGAAGTTTTTGTTAATCCAATTACACCCGCTTTTGCTGCAACGTAGTTTGCTTGTCCTGGGTTTCCAGTAACACCAACAACAGAGGCGATATTAATAATACGACCGTGACGTTGACGCATCATATAGCGAGATACAGCTTTTGTACATAAAAAGACACCTTTTAAGTTTGTATTAATAACAGCATCCCATTCTTCTTCTTTCATGCGCATTAATAAATTGTCTTTTGTAATACCAGCGTTATTGACAAGAATATCAATTTGACCAAATGTATCCACAGTTTGTTTTACCATATCAGTCACTTCTTCGCTACTAGCAACATTTGCTTTTACTGCAATTGCTTCTGAACCTAATTTTTTAATCTCATCTACAACTTCATTTGCTTTTAATTCGTTTCCTGCGTAGTTTACAACTACTTTCGCACCTTGTTTTGCTAAATCTAATGCAATTGCACGGCCGATTCCGCGAGATGCTCCCGTTACTAATACGACTTTATCTTTTAATAACATTAGCCTTCTCCTCTCAGTTTTGAAATGGTATCCTTCATCGTCTCTTCATCATATATTGCATATACTTTCACAGATGGAGCGATTGATTTCATAAGACCAGCTAAAACTTTCCCAGGCCCAATTTCAATAAATGTATCCACACCAAGCTCTACCATCCGTTCAATGGATGGGTACCATAATACAGGGGAATAGAGTTGTTCAATTAATTTTTCTTGAATATCCTCTTTACGAGTAATGCAATCTGCTGTTACATTTGCAACAACGGGAATCTTCACATCGTGAATTGAAATTTCATTTAATACACCACGAAACTTCTCAGCAGCTGGTTTCATAAGCGATGAATGAAACGGACCGCTAACGCGCAGTGGAATTGCACGCTTCGCACCATTTTCTTTCGCTCTTTCTGAAGCCAATTCCACACCTTGCTTTGTACCAGAAATGACAATTTGCTTCGTGCTGTTCATATTCGCAACTTGAACAGCATATCCTTCCTGCGTCACCTCTTCAGTCACCTGCTTTAACATATCCGGATCCGCTCCCAGAATAGCTGCCATTGCACCTTCGCCATTCGGCACAGCTTCTTCCATGTACTCACCGCGTTTTCTTACAGCGTATACACCATCTTCAAATGACATAGCACCCGCTGCTACTAGTGCACTATACTCACCTAAACTATGTCCTGCAACATAGTCAGGTTTAATCTCATATTGCTCCAATGCCTTTAAAATTGCAATACTTGTCGTTAACAATGCTGGTTGTGCATTTGTTGTTAACGTCAACGTTTCTTGAGGTCCCTCAAAAATAAGTGATGAAAGAGAATCTTTTAAAATTTCATCAGCCTGATGAAATACTTTCGCAACCTCTTCATGACTTTCTGCTAATTGTTTTCCCATTCCAACTGCCTGTGAACCTTGTCCTGGAAAAAGAAGTGCTAGTTTTCCCATTTCAAATCCTCCTCATTATTGAAGCGGTTCCTCCTCTATTACACTCGTAATAGTAGGAATAACTTCCTTCGCTACCATTTCTCTAGTTTGACGAATCGCGCTAAAAATCGATTGGTCATTGGAAGAACCATGCGCTTTGATGACAGGAGCTTTCAATCCAAATAAAGCAGCTCCTCCATACTCTGAATAATCCATTTTATCTTTTAACACCATAAGCTTTGGTTTTAATACCGCCGCCGCTAGTTTACTTGTAAACGAACTCATTAATTGCTCTTTTAGCATCGAGAATAATGCAAGTGCAGTACCCTCTAACGTTTTAAGGGCAACATTTCCGGTAAATCCATCACAAACAACCACATCAGCTACACCTTGTAATAAGTCTCGTGATTCTACATTTCCAACAAAGTTAATCGGTGCATCTTTTAGCATTGCAAAAACTTGCTTAGAAAGCTCGTTTCCTTTTCCATCCTCAGTTCCAACATTTAAAAGACCTACGCGAGGATTAGCAATTCCTCTCACTTTCTCTGCATATACAGATCCCATTACAGCATATTGGTATAAATGAATTGCTTTTGCATCGACGTTTGCTCCAACATCTAACATAACAAAGCCATTACCGTCTACTGTTGGCATAGTAGGCGAAAGAGCTGGGCGCTCAATCCCTTCTATGCGTCCAATTACAAATAATCCAGCTGCCATAAGAGCCCCCGTATTCCCTGCGGAAATACAAGCATCAGCTGCACCTTCTTTTACTTGCTGCGCAGCAAGTACCATCGAAGCTTGTTTTTTGCGACGTACTGCTCGTACCGGCTCATCCGTTCCTTCAATTACTTCATCTGTATGCAGTACAGTAATACGTTCTTCACTTGTTAAATACTTACGAATTTCGTCTTCTTTTCCAACTAATGTAATATGTAAGTCTGCGTATTGTTTAGTTGCTTTCATTGCTCCAAGTACGACAGATTTCGGCGCATGATCGCCACCCATTGCATCTATTGCGATTCTCATAAGTTGTTACCTTCCTCACTATAATTACTAGATCGATACATTTCAAAAGTGCCTTTAAAAACAAGTTCATCTCCAACAAAACTTTGCACTTTGACAACCGTCCGTCCTTTATCATTCTCCACATCTTCAACACGCGCTTTTGCAACAACACGCTCTCCTAATTTTACAGGACGAATATATCGAATGGTAGACTTCGCAGTTAAAGCTAATTCTTCATCAATAACTGCAACAGCTAATGAGTTCGCTTGCGCAAATAAGTGATGCCCACGAGCAATTTGATTACGTTTAAAGACATGTTCCTCTTTCACTTCAAAAATCGAAATCGCATGTCTATCTAATTCTATATCAATAATTTCTCCTACCACTTCATCAAGGGGCAAGGATTTTACATCTTCTTCATGTTGTTTCGTTGCCACATGTTTAATCCGTTCCCTTAATTCTGGAATTGATAATTCCATGCGATCAAGACGAATTGTTTGAATACTCACTTGAAATTGTTCAGCTAATTCTTCATCCGTAATAAACGGATTTGCTTCTATTGTTTGTTGTAACAACTCTTGTCTTTCTTTTTTCCTTCTTTTTTTCATTCCGCACCATCCATTTTTATGACTAGGTACTAACAGTAGTATATAAGCATTAAATACAGAATGCAACATTTTTTTGTTTCTTCCGTTTTAATCAAGCTTTTCCCCTTGGAAAACTCCTGATTTTTCCAAATAACTTCGCAGCATTTCATACTGCTCACTTTGCCAAAATGCAGTTGAATCAACAAGTAAAGCAGCATCTTGCCTAGCTGTTTCTAATGCTCGATAATCATGTACCATATCAGCTACTTTAAATTCAGGCAAACCACTTTGCTTACTTCCAAAGAAATCTCCAGGACCACGCAATTCTAAATCTTTTTCTGATAACACAAAACCATCATTCGTCTCTGTCATGATGCGCATACGTTCTTTTCCTGTTTCTGATTTCGGATCAGCAATTAAAATACAGTAAGATTGTTCACTTCCACGCCCCACACGCCCACGAAGTTGGTGAAGTTGCGATAATCCAAAACGTTCTGCATCATAGATAACCATCATTGTTGCATTTGGCACGTTCACACCAACTTCTACAACTGTTGTCGAAATGAGAATTTGCACTTTATTTTCGCTAAATTGATGCATTACTTCGTCTTTCTCCTGAGAAGAAAGGCGCCCATGCATCAATCCAACTTGAAATTTCCCTTGATAATGATGGGTCAGCATACTATGCAAATCAATTGCATTTTGTACGTCTAGTTTCTCTGATTCTTCAATTAGTGGACAAATGACATATGCTTGTCGTCCTTTGTTCACTTCTTTCTCGACAAATCCAAGAACACGTTCAAACATATCATGTTTCGCCCAGTACGTTTCAATCACTTTACGACCTGCTGGCATCTCATCAATGATTGATACATCCATTTCACCAAACGCAGTAATTGCTAATGTACGAGGAATTGGTGTCGCTGTCATAAATAAAACATCTGGACTTTCACCTTTTTCTCTTAAAACGCGACGCTGAGCTACACCAAAACGATGTTGTTCATCCGTAATAACGAGCCCAAGTCTGTGAAATATAACTTCATCTTGAATTAGAGCATGCGTTCCAACGAGAATATCAATTTCTCCTTGTTCTAGCCTAGCTAATACTTCACGGCGACGCACTCCCTTTACAGAGCTTGTTAATAATTCAATGTTCATATTAAAATAAGAAAATATAGATACGAGTGATTGATAATGCTGCTCCGCTAAAATTTCTGTCGGTACCATTAATGCCCCTTGATATCCAGCTAATTTCGCAGCATATAAAGCAATTGCGGCAACTATCGTTTTCCCAGAACCTACATCCCCTTGTAATAAACGATTCATTCGATACGGCGACTGCAAATCTTTCATAATTTCCGAAACAACGCGATACTGCGCATTTGTTAACGGAAAGGGCAGCGCTTCTATAAACTCTTCTAACTGCTCAAGAGAGACACTTTTTGTTACACCCTTTGAGCTTTCTCGTTCCATTTTGCGAAGTGCCTGCATCTTTAATTGAAACAAGAAAAATTCTTCATATACAAAACGACGGCGCGCCTGTTTCATATCTTCTTGTCCGCTAGGAAAATGCAGGGCATACAGCGCCTCATAACGAGATAATAATTTGTAGCGGGACAACAGCCCATCTGGCAGTACTTCTTTCACAAAAGAACCATATTCTTTAAAAGCTTGTGCAATAAAACGACGCATCTGTTTTACCGTCAATTTTCCTTTAACTGAATATACCGGTTCTACTTCTTGCTGACGAACAACTGGTCCAAAGTGAAGTTCCGACACTGAAATCGTTTGACGATGTTGATCCCACTTTCCAGTTATTGTGACTGTTTCATCAATATTTAATTTTTGCTTATAGTACGGTCTGTTAAAGCATACCGCTGTAATTAAATAACGCCCAACGAGAACACGAACAGTGAGACGTGATTTCTTTTTTCCATAATACTGCAAAAGAGGGGCACTATGTACTTTCCCTTCCACCGTTACACGTTCTTCATGCTTAACTTCAGCTAAATCTTTCATTGCATAGTCTTCGTAACGATACGGAAAATGTTCTAACAAATCAGAAACCGTAAAAATCCCCATCTCATTTAATAATACAGCTGTTTCTTCTCCAATCCCTTTCACATCCGTAATAGGAACTTGCACAACTTCACTCAAGATCTTCACGCCCCGTCAAATCTTATTCCTAACCATTCACATGCACTAACACATATCTTCTTTCTTCACACGTTATATCATAATAATTACATATCCTCATTTTCATTTCGAATATACAGTCGCTACCTCTCCTATTCTACCATAGCATTAGTAGAGCGTAGTAGTCGTTTCACCTTTATCTACCCATATATATCAATTCAAATTTCATCTAAATAGCTTTTTCTATTTTCCTACTATTTTCTTAATCACAACACTTATTATAAAGTGAAACTTCCACAAGTAGGGTTTTTCATCTCGCTGCTTGTGGCAAACTCTCACCAATAGAGCTTTTTCGGACAGTTATCCCCCACCTATCTTCCTTGCTTCTCTCTCAATCTTGAGGTGGGGGTCTTACTGCCCGCGAATAGCGGGATAAATAAGAAAGAGAGCCTCACTGTATTAGCTAGTAAGGCCCTCTCATCATTTATATTGTCTCACCCTAATACAGAGAGTAATCCCATTTTTCAATAAAGATACGCTACCTGCAAATCTAGATTGGTGGAACTAACCATCAACAGGGATGAAGTTTCACCTTATTCTACAGAAAAAATGAAAGAATATATAGGCTGATTTCCATTATGAACTTCTACCTCTACATCTTCAAAGTTTTCTGCTACAAATGCTACTAATGCAGCTACTTCTTCTTCCGATGCATCCTCACCTTGTAAAATCGTTAAGATTTCTGCATCTTCATCAAGCATATTTTCTAACAGCTTTTTCGCAGCGTTCAATTTTTCTGTATCTGTTGATACAATTTTTCCGTCTGCAATGCACATAAAATCATCTTTGTGAATTGTCACGCCATCAATCTCTGTATCACGAACCGCATACGTAATTTGACCTGTCTTCACATGAGCAAGCGCTTCGTTCATATTCGCTTCATTTTCTTCAAGCGTTCCTGCTGGATTGAAAGCAAGCATCGCCGCCATACCTTGCGGAACTGTTTTCGAACGAACAACGATTACTTCTTGGTTCACTATAGAAGCAGCTTGTTCTGCAGCCATTACAATATTACCGTTGTTCGGTAAAATAATAATTTTTTCTGCATTAGCTTCTTCAATCGCTTTTACAATATCCTCTGTACTTGGGTTCATCGTTTGACCGCCTTCAATAACTACCGTCGCGCCGATACTTTCAAACAATTCTTTAATACCAGACCCCATCGCCACCGTTACAACTCCATAAGTCTGCTTTTCTGCAGGTTGTTTCGCTTCTTCCTGCATCATTGCAGGCTCATCTAACAAAGCGGTATGTTGTTCACGCATATTTTCTACTTTAATATTAATTAAGCTACCATAACGTTGTCCGTAGTTCATTGCATCTCCAGGATGCTCTGCATGAATGTGAATTTTCACGATTTCATCATCAGCTACAACCAGCAATGAATCACCATATGCACTAATATCTTCACGGAATTTTTGCTCAGAGAAGTTATGTTCTTTCATCTTCTCTTCGTCTAGCTTGACCATAAATTCTGTACAGTAGCCATATGTGATATCTTCTGTACTCAATTGGCTTTGTACACTACGGTGATGTTCTGCACGTACCATTTCATTCATAGATGGTTGCACTGGCTCATCAGAAGTAATTGTTTCACCTTTTAAATCAGCTAAAAATCCTTCATACACAACAACAAGGCCTTTACCACCGCTATCTACAACACCAACTTGCTTTAATACAGGTAATAAATCCGGCGTACGATTTAAAGATGCGTTCGCCTCTTTCACAACTTCTTCCATAAACAAAACAAAGTCGCGTTGTTTTTTCGCAACTGTGACTGCATATTCACTCGTTTCTCTTGCAACAGTTAAAATCGTTCCTTCAATCGGTTTCATAACTGCTTTATATGCAGTTCCTACACCAGCTTCTAAAGCATCAGCAAAGTCAACTGTTGTTAACATTTCTTTTTGCTCAATAGATTTTGAGAAACCACGGAAAAGCTGAGATAAAATTACGCCAGAATTTCCACGCGCTCCCATTAATAATCCTTTTGCTAAGCTCACTCCGACTTTCCCAGCATGCTCAGAAGGATTTTTCTTTACTTCTCGCGCTCCTGAAGTCATCGATAAATTCATGTTTGTACCGGTATCGCCATCTGGAACTGGAAAAACGTTTAAAGCATCAACTAGCTTGACGTTATTTGTTAAATTATTTGCCCCTTGCAGAATCATTTGGGCTAAACGCTTCCCATCAATTTTTTGAATTGACACAGATTTTCCTCCTTAATGCACATTACAAGTTTGTTACTTTAACTCCTTGTACGTAGATGTTCACAGAATCTACAGCTAGTCCTACTGTTTGATCTAATGTATACTTCACTTTCGTTTGAACATTGTGTGCTACCTCTGAAATTTTTGTACCATAGCTCACGATAATATACATGTCAATATGTACTTCATCGTTCTCTTTACGAACAATAACGCCTCTTGTGAAATTTTCTTTTCGTAAGATTTCTGTTAATCCATCTTTTAATTGATTTTTTGACGCCATACCAACGATGCCGTAGCAATCTACTGCAGCGCCCCCAGCAATTGTTGCAATTACTTCTGTACTAATATCAATTTGACCGTACTTTGTTTTAATTTCAATTGACATCTCTTTTCCCCCTTTAGAAATGGTGAAAGTGAGCTAGACTACTTTAATTACTATCATATAATCTTTTCAAAAAAAATTCCAACGTTCTTTACTTTCGCCCTCGTACTTATAGAATAATATAGCACTTCTTTTTATGATGAGCAAAATAGTCCATTGTTATTATACAACACATACCCCTACGATATGTCAAGTAATTTTTCTTGATTTCCGCTTTTCTTACATATAGTGTCAAGTAATTTTTCTTGATTTCTTTCTTATACACTGTTGCATTCTCTTTTTAGTTGTGTTAAATTATAGTAGTGTTTTTAGCATTGCATAAAAGACTAACATTGAAAATTACGTAAGTTACGGTAGTTAAGGGAGGGAAATATAGATGGCTCGTGTTTGTGCTATTACTGGAAGAAAAGCTCGTTCTGGTAACTCTCGTTCTCACGCAATGAACGCTACAAAACGTAAATGGGGCGCTAACCTTCAAAAAGTTCGCGTACGCATTGACGGTAAAGTTCAACGTGTTTACGTTTCTGCTAGAGCATTAAAATCTGGCAAAATCGAACGTGTTTAATAATAAAAAAGAGAGCCTATTGGCTCTTTTTTTATTATCCTCATGAAAAAAGCACCGGTAACAGGTGCTTTTTTTATTCCTTTTTAAAGGTATTTAACACCGCGCGAACAATTCCACCAAGAAATTTCGGCAACTTAATTGTATAAAATCTCATGGTTTCCCTCCTAATCCCCATTACTCCACTTGTTTACTATATGGCGTAGCAACAAAAGTAGTTCTTCAATCAGTGCTTCTTATCACCATTAATATGCCAGAAGTAAATGAAAAAGTACCTTTTTCCGCAACGAGTTCATTACTAATACAAAGTGTCGATCCCCATTTTATCGTTTTATCTGTAAGAGGATATTTAAAACCGCGAAGTGTAATTCCCGTTACTATTTCTGTAACAGGAACAAAAGATATGTAAGGGAATGATGAATTTTCTTCTATTGTATATGTACCCGATTCTTTAACAGAAATTTCATTTTTATAATCTACAATGCTCATGTTTACATTTGCTTGTAAACCTTTTAGTAACATTTGAATGTTAGCTAAACTATGATCCATCCTTCCACCTGTTGCACCAAAAATACGAATTTGTTCTGGTTCTTGCTCTAAAGCCCAGTTAATTGCAATCTCCAAATCCGTTTGATCCTTTTCTTTCGGCACAATATGCAAGTCTCGTTTCTGTGTTTGCATCCATACTAACTCTTCTTCTGTAACAGAATCATAATCACCAAAAGCTACTTGTGGTATTATTCCAAGCTGCAACAAATGATATACTCCTCGATCAACAGCTGCCCATACAACCTCTTCACTCTCATATTTTGAAAAATCTGCACAACACTCTACTGGACCTCCAGCTAAAATATGAATAATCATGTTCTCTCTCCTTCTATAGAAAAAAGGCAATCTACCAATGGCTAGATTACCTTTTTTCTTTAACCAATTTACCTACAAATTCATTTTTATCCCGCATTAACGGGCAGTAAGACCACGATTGGTTCAACTAACCAGCAGTGGGGGATGAAGAAAACCCCACCGCTGGAAGTTTCACTTTATCCGCGAATAGCTGCAATTGCTGCCCCGCGATCTTTTTGATTATATACAGCAGATCCTGCAACGAGAACATTCGCTCCTGCTTCTACACATAATTTCGCTGTTTCTACATTAACGCCGCCATCAACTTCAATCTCTACTTGTAAATTGCGTTCACGAACCATGTCAGCAACCTGTTTAATTTTTTGCAATACAGAATGAATGAACTTTTGACCACCAAAGCCTGGGTTTACCGTCATAAGTAGCACCATATCTGTATCTTCTAATACATGCTCAATCATCGAAACAGGTGTATGTGGATTTAAAACAACCCCCGCTTTAATACCCTGCGACTTAATTAATTGAATCGTACGATGCAAGTGTGGACACGCTTCTACATGTACTGTAATAATATCCGCTCCCGCTTTCGCAAAAGCAGGAATGTACTGATCCGGATTTTCAATCATAAGATGGACATCTAGTGGTAAAGAAGTAATTGGACGAATTGCTTCTACAATCAACGGACCAATCGTAATATTTGGAACAAAATGCCCATCCATTACATCGACATGTATGTAATCTGCTCCACCTTTTTCTACATCTTTAATTTCTTCTCCCAATCTTGAAAAGTCTGCTGATAAAATCGATGGTGCAATTTTAATCATCCTTAATACCTCGGCTTTCTCTCTCTAATTTCTTCAACGAATTGCATATAGTGCTCATAACGATAACGTGTAATGCTACCTTCTTCTACAGCATCTTTCACCGCACACTTCGGTTCAGAAAGATGTGTACAACCTCTAAATTTACAGTATTGACTCTGTTCTTTCAACTCTGGAAAACAATATGTGAGATCTTCTACTTCCATATCGATAAAATCCAGCGAACTAAACCCAGGTGTATCCGCAACAAGGCCGCTCCCTACTTCAATTAATTCCACATGCCTTGTCGTATGCTTACCTCGGCCTAAATGAGCTGAAATTCCACTCGTTTTTAACGCTAAATCTGGACGTAGCACGTTTAAAAGAGAAGATTTCCCTACACCAGATTGACCCGCTACAACAGAAACACAACCTTGTAAAAACGGTTTTAACACTTCTATACTCTCTGAAGTTGTCGTTGAAGTAAATACCACATCATAACCAATTGCAATGTAATCCCGCGCATACGCTTCAATTGTTTCACGTGTTTTCGCATCTATTAAATCCATCTTACTAATACAAATAATTGGTTTAATATTATGAAACTCAATTAAAACTAAAAAACGGTCTAATAACAATGGATTAAACTCTGGTTCTACTGCAGAAAACACAAGCAGCGCTTGATCAACGTTCGCAATTGGTGGGCGCACAAGTTCATTTTTTCGCTCGAATATTTCTAGAACATATCCTTCGCTCGGATTTTCAGCTTGGAATACGACTTGATCGCCAACAAGCGGTGTAATTTTATGTTTACGAAATACACCACGTCCGCGGCACTGCGTTACCCCCTCTTCATGCTGCACATAGTAGAATCCACTTAAAGCTTTTATAATTTTCCCTTCTGGCATACATTCTCTCCTTCATTTATCTTGTTCTAAAGAACATAAAAAGCCAACTTCTTTTCATAGATATTCATACTGAACTTTAGAACGAGATTCGTTCAACTCACCATTTGTAAGCATTCCTAACGGGAGTTTCACTTTATTCTGTTGGATACAGAACATCTTTTTCAATTAACGTCGTTCCGTCACGAACAATTTTATAACGTCCTTTTTTTCCTTCTTGAATAACAAAATCAAGAGAAATTGTCGTAGACTCCGTTATCGTTCTCGTTTCAAACGGCTTATCCATAGTATTCTGCATATCTTCTTTATATATTTCAATTGTTTGTGGTTTTTTCTCTCCAGTTGCCGGTGCTTGATACTCAATTGGAATATTGTCGACTTTTACAGTCTTCGTCGGCTTTTCTTTCGGTCCTTCAGAGACAACAATTGTTACTTTTGCCCCTTCTTGTAAATTCGTATCTGGCTTTGGTGATTGTGAAATAACAAGCCCTTTATCAACTGTATTTGAATACTCTCTCCTTATTTCTGGCACAAGCTTTTTCTCGTTCAAATAGCTGTTCACACTATTTTCTGTCCAACCAGAAAAATCAACGAGTCGAATTTGTTTCGGACCCTTACTAATCCACACTTTTATTTCTTGCTCTTCCTCTACAATAGATTGTCCTGCTTCAGGAATTTGTTCTACAATTTCATCCTTCGGCTTTTCGCTTTCAATATAATAAGGAACAACGCCCTTATATTGAGTCAATTCATCTTTTATCTGACTATATTCTTTCCCAATTAAATTAGGCATTTTTTTCTTCTGTTTTCCACCTGATTGAAAAATCGTAATTTTTGTATTCTCTCTCACAACTCTTCCTGCAGCTGGATTTGTTTTAATGACCTTACCTTCTTCGACTTCATCTGTATATATAACTTGCGGTCCCGTCAATTCGAATCCTTTATCAACAAGTGTATTGACAGCTTTTTCATATGTCATATCAGATACATCAGGCACTTTAACTTCTTTTGGAATAAAGAAACCTGGAATAACTGTTACTGCCAATATTCCACACACAACTAAAAATATGAAAGTCGTAAGTAAAATCTTGAGCCATCGATTGCTTTTCTTTTTTTGTTGTTCTTCTTGTTTTAGTTCATTCTGCTGCTTTTCTTCTTTCGAATTTCCAGATAAAATAATTGTTTCTTCACTATTCGTATTTATCAATTGCTCCTGCTGAATAATAGGAATTGCTTTTGTTGCTTCCATATCTTCAGGTATATGGAAAGGTTGTTCATTTATTCGCTCTGGATATAATGCTGTTTCAATATCACGTTTCATTGCATTTGCAGATTGATAGCGATGAAATGGGTCTTTCGTTGTTGCTTTTAAAATAATATTTTCTACACTTTGTGGAATATCAGGATTCCACCTTTTCGGAGATGGTGTTTCATTTTGCAAATGTTTAAGAGCAATAGAAACAGCAGATTCTCCGGAAAACGGCGGCCTTCCTGTTAATAGTTCAAACATCACAATTCCAAGTGAATAAATATCTGATTGCTTATTGGCAACACCGCCTCTTGCCTGTTCAGGAGATAAATAATGAACAGAACCAAGAACAGAATTTGTATGTGTGATCGTCGTTGCGCTTGTCGCTGTTGCAATACCAAAATCTGTAACCTTCACAACACCGTCACTTCGAATTAAAATATTATGAGGCTTAATATCACGGTGAACAATTTCAAAATGATGCGCATGGGCCATCGCAGCAGTTAATTGTTCCATAATATCAAGCGCTTCTCCTACGGGAAGAAGACCTCGCTGTTGTATGTATTGCTTTAACGTTTGGCCAGGTACATATTCCATAACAAGATAATAAATTCCGTCTTCTTCTCCGACATCATACATATTAACAATATTTGGATGTGACAACGTTGTAACCGATTGCGCTTCTCGATGGAAACGCTTAATAAATTCCTCGTTATTTGAATAATCAAGCCGTAACATCTTTACAGCTACATCACGATCAAGTATGTCATCATGCGCCAAATATACATTGGCCATTCCTCCGCCACCAATCATTTTAAGCAGCTTGTAACGGTCATTTAGGCGTCTTCCAATCATCACGTTGTAATTCACCTACTTTCGTTCGCCGAATCCGCATAATCAATAATGACAAGAGTAATGTTATCTTCCCCGCCAAGGTCATTTGCAAGCTGCACAAGTTGTTCGCTTTTTATTTGTAAAAGCTCATCAGATTGTAAAATCTCTTTCATACGACCCATTGCAACTTTATTAGATAATCCATCAGAACAGAGTAACAATAGATCTCCCTCTTCTAATACTAAAGTTTTCACATCTAATATAACGGTTTCTTCCGTACCAAGCGCTCTTAGTAAAACATTTTTCCTTGGATGATATTCAGCATCTTCTTTTGAAATTTCTCCATGTCGAACGAGTTCATTTACAAGGGAATGATCTTCGGTTACAAGTGACATATAATCGTCCGATAACATATAACAGCGGCTATCTCCAATATGGCCAATTGTAACAAAAGCAGCTGTGCATATAGCAGCAACGATTGTCGTTCCCATTCCACTACATTCTGGATGTTCTCCAGAATATTTATATACTCGTTCATTAATAATTTGAGCATGATTATGTAACCATTGCTCTGCTTTTTTAGGCGTATCCATATTGTACGTTTGTTTCCAATAGTCATGGAACAGTTGGATTGCCATCGAGCTGGCAACATCGCCTGCTCGATGACCTCCCATTCCATCTGCTACAACAGCTAAAACATCTCCATCTAGATTATGAAATACTCCTGCACTATCTTCATTATGTTGACGAACTTTTCCTTTATCTGATAGAAACACGGTTTTCATTATCTCACCTCGTCTCTTCTTTGCGCTCCTTTGCACGCAATTGACCGCAGGCTGCATCAATATCATGACCTTGTTCACGACGAATCGTTACGTTAACACCACGATCTTTTAATGTTTTTTCAAACAAGAAAATTTGTTCGCGCGGTGTTCTCACATAATCGCGTTCTGGTACATAGTTAACTGGAATTAAGTTAACATGACATTTCACACCTTTTAACAGCTGAGCTAATTCCACAGCATGTTCGACTTGGTCGTTTTCTCCTCCAAATAAACCATATTCAAATGAAACACGGCGCCCTGTTTTCTCGATGTAATATTTGATAGCTTCCATTAAATCTGGTAGCTTGTATGCCCGGTTAATTGGCATTAATTTTGATCGCAGTTCTGTATTTGGAGCATGTAAGGAAACCGCAAAGTTAATTTGTATATTTTCTTCAGCAAACTTATAAATTTTCGGGATAATTCCACTTGTTGATACCGTCATATGACGCGCTCCAATGTGAAGTCCTTTTTCATGATTTACGATACGTAAAAACGCCATTAAGCTGTCATAATTATCAAACGGTTCTCCGATTCCCATAACAACAAGAGAGCTTACACGCTCATCTGTAGTATCTAGCTCACGTTGTACTTCGACAACTTGTGCAACAATCTCACCAGCCTCTAAATTGCGTTTTAAGCCGCCAAGTGTTGATGCGCAAAACGTACAGCCAATTCGGCAACCAACCTGTGTTGTTACACAAATTGAATTTCCGTAATCATGGCGCATTAATACTGTTTCAATAGAATAGCCATCATGCAGTTGGAATAAGAATTTAATTGTTCCATCTGAAGATGTTTGCTTTACTAATGTTTTTAAAGTTGTAATATCAAAGGAATTCGACAATTTTTCACGCAATCCTTTAGAAAGGTTTGACATATCCTCAAAAGTTATTACACGTTTTTTATAAAGCCAATCAAAAATTTGACCAGCACGGAATTTAGGTTCTCCTTGTTCTTTTAACCATTGTTCCATATCATGAAGCTGCAAGGAATAAATAGACGGTTTGTTTGTTTCTAATTCTTTTTTTTGTTTTTTCACAGTTGTTTCCATGATGCTACACCTTCTTTCTTAAACAAGCAATATAAAATCCATCCGTTGCAAAGTAATGCGGTAAAATTTGTACTCCGCCTTCTATTACATACGGATGCACAGCTTTTGGCAATCGTTCTTTCATTGTTGTATCCCATTCAAATTCAGGGTGTGATTGTAAAAACAGCTCTACTACTTGTTCGTTTTCTACTTTTTCAATTGTACACGTACTATAAACAAGGCGTCCTCCCTTTTTCAACAAAGGAGCTACCTTTTCTAAAATGGATAGCTGAATATTTGCAAGTCTTTCACTATCTTCTTTTTGTTTTCCAATTTTAATATCTGGTTTACGGCGAATTACACCAAATCCAGAGCACGGAGCATCTACCAATACCTTATCAAAACTCTCTTGTTCAAAATGCTCTTGTACTTTCCGTGCATCGAGCGTTTTCGCTTCTATATTTTCCAATTGAAGACGTTTTGCTTGCTGCTGAATTAAACGCACTTTGTGTGGATGTAAATCAAGAGAAATGACTTTCCCTGTTCCTTGCAAGCGTTCTGCAATATGCGTTGTTTTCCCGCCAGGAGCAGCGCAACTATCAAGGATAATATCTCCCGCTTCCGGATTAAGCGCACGAGCCACAAGCATAGAACTTTCATCTTGAATAGATAGCAATCCTTCTTGAAATGCTTTTGTATGAGCTACATTTCCTTTTTCAATTTGAATTGCATCTTCTGACAAATCACCATATTTTGCTTGAATTCCTTCTGTTTCTAGTGTTTTAAGCGCCTCTTCTACAGACCCTTTCGCTACATTTACTCGAGCGGTTGGAACTGGTGGAAGTTGGTTTACTTCACACATTTTTTGTGCCGTTTCAATTCCGTATGCTTCTATCCATTCTTTTACAAGCCATTCTGGATGGCTTGTTGCAATTGCAAGTCGCTTTTCAGAACTTTTAATCTCATCTAATGATGGAATGCCTTCACGCTGAATGGAACGGAGTACTCCGTTAACAAGCCCTGCAATTCCTTTATGACCACGGCGTTTTGCAATTTCAACCGCTTCATGAATTGCTGCTCGCTCTGGAACACGATCTAAATATAACATTTGATATAAAGATAAGCGAAGTAGCACTTTCACCCACAGTTCAATCTTTTTTCGCAAAAACGGCTGTAAATAATAATCAAGTGTATCACGTCTTTGAATTGTTCCATATACAACTTCTGTTAACAATCCAACATCTTTTTTATCAATGTTGCTTTTTTCAATAAGATTGTTCAAAAGCAAATTACTGTATGCGCCGCTTTTTTCAACTTGTAATAAACCGTCAAGAGCTAATTCACGAACGTTTTGTGTCATGCGTCTACTCCTAACTTCGTACCAATTTCAGGCTTTGTTCCACGCAAAAATTGTGAACAACTCATGCGCTTTTTACCAGATGGTTGCAACTCGGTAATTTTAATTGCTGTTTTATTTCCTGTTGCCACAACAAAACCCTCTTCTTCAACTGCTATAATTGTTCCAGCTTCGGCTTGCTCTTTTACAGAAACCTTTTCTCCCCACCATACTTTTACAACTTGCCCCGCTAAAGTCGTATAAGCAACTGGCCATGGGTTTAAACCACGAATATGATTGTAAACCTCTTCACCTGTTTTCATCCAATCAATCTTTTCTTGCTCACGTTTAATATTGTAAGCAAATGTTGCTTCGTCCTCGTTTTGTTTAATTGGTTCTAATTTCCCTTGTATTAACAGCGGAACAGTTTTTGATAATAAGTGCGCTCCAGCCTCACTTAATTTATCAAATAATGAACCAGTTGTTTCACGTTCTTCAATTTCTACTTCTACTTGCGTTAAAATATCACCAGCATCTAATTTTTCAACCATATACATAATCGTAATGCCTGTTTTTTCTTTTCCTTGCATGATGGAATAATGAATAGGTGCACCGCCGCGAAGTTCTGGGAGTAATGAAGCATGGACATTAATACATCCGTACTTCGGTGCTTCTAAAATTTCGTTTGGCACAATTTGCCCGAACGCAGCTGTCACAATTAAATCAGGCTCTAATGCCAACACCTTTTCATATTCATCTTTTTCACGAATTTTTAAAGGTTGTAACACCGGAATACCATGTTTTTCTGCTTCCACTTTAACAGGTGTTGGTGTCATAACCTTTTTTCTGCCTACTGGACGATCCGGCTGTGTCACAACACCAATCACATCATATCCATCTTCAATAAGACGACAAAGCACCGGCACTGAAAAGTCCGGTGTACCCATAAATACAACTTTCACCATTCAAAAAACTCTCCTTTTACATCTCTTCTAATTCGTTTTCCTCATAATATCGCGTTACTTTAGATGTAAATAATACACCGTGTAAATGATCGATTTCATGTTGAATTGCACGAGCTAAAAACCCGTCTGCTTCTAGTAAAAATACTTTTCCACGGCGATTTTGGGCACGTACTTTAATGTACTCGGCACGTGTTACATCACCAAAAAGCCCCGGAAAACTTAAGCAGCCTTCGGGACCTACTTGTTCACCACGTTGTTCTAAAATAACAGGATTAATCAACTCAATTTTTCCGTTATCATCATCAATGTCTACAACAGCAACTTGCAGACTTACGCCAACTTGTGGTGCTGCTAAACCAACACCATCTGCAATCAGCATTGTTTCGTGCATATCTTTTAAAAGCTTCACTAACTTTTTATCAAAATTTATAACACGTTCACACGGCGTTTCTAATACTTCATTTGGATGTTTTACAATTTCTAACGTTGCCATTTTTTCCTCCGCTACATTAACATAGTTGGATTAAAATCAATTGAGATTTGCAAGTCTTTCTGCATTTCTGCCTGATAATGTTCATTTACCATTTTGAGCACGTACTTTAAGTTTGGTTCCCGTTTGTATTTTATCACGCATTGGTAGCGATATCTATCTTTAATACGAGGAATTGCCGAAGCAACCGGACCTAAAATCACCGTTTGCTGGGCACAATGTTGCCGTAAAAAACCAACGATCTTCTCTGTTACCTGCACTGCTTTTAATAATTCTGGATGAGATACTGTAACTAATGCGACATAATAATATGGTGGATATTGCCGAATTTTCCTCATATACATCTCGCGTTCAAAGAACATATCATACTGCTGCTGTTTCGCTAATTGTACACTATAATGCTCGGGTGTATACGTTTGAATAACGACTTCACCTGGAAGTTCGTGACGTCCAGCTCGGCCGCTCACTTGCGTTAAAAGCTGATATGTTTTTTCGCTCGCTCTAAAATCCGGCAAATGCAGCATCGTATCTGCTGTTAATACACCTACAAGCGTCACATTCGGAAAATCCAGACCTTTAGCAATCATTTGTGTTCCAAGTAAAATATCTGCCTCTCCTGCACCAAATGACTTCAGGAGCTTTTCATGCATCCCTTTACGACTTGTCGTATCAACATCCATTCGAATGACGCGCGCTTCAGGAAACAGTTTTGTAATTTCTTCTTCAACCTTTTGTGTTCCTGTCCCAAAGAAGCGGATATAGGAACTATTACAAGCAGGACAAGCATTTGGCAAATTTTCCTCATAACTACAATAGTGACATTTCAAACGATTATTCATCCTGTGATATGTAAGTGAAATATCACAGTGCGGACATTGTACTACATAACCGCAATCACGGCACATGACAAATGTCGAATGACCTCTTCTGTTTAAAAAGAGCACCATTTGTTCCTTTTTCTCTAACCGATCCGCTATTTTCTCATGAAGAAGCTGAGAAAACATAGAACGATTTCCCTCCCGAAGTTCTTCTCTCATATCAATAATCTCAACTGTCGGCAAATCCCTTTGATTCATACGCTTTGTCATTGTAAGCAGCTCATATACACCTTTTTTTGCACGAGCAAACGATTCTAATGTAGGTGTGGCACTTCCTAGTACAACAGGACAATTGTGATATTCTCCCCGCCAAATTGCAACAGAACGTGCATGATAACGCGGATTATCCTCTTGTTTGTAACTTGATTCATGTTCTTCATCAATAATAATGATTCCTAAATTCTCAAATGGTGCAAAAATTGCTGAACGTGCCCCTACAACTACTTTTACTTCTTTTCGCAGGATTTTACGCCATTCATCATATTTTTCCCCAACAGATAGCGCACTATGAAGAACTGCAACTTGCGAACCAAAGCGCCCTTTAAAGCGATCAACCATTTGGGGAGTTAACGAAATTTCCGGTACAAGTACAATAGCTTCTTTTCCTTTTCGCAACACTTCTTCAATTGACTGTAAATACACTTCCGTTTTTCCGCTCCCAGTTATACCGTACAGTAAAAATGTCTCATGTTTCTCTTTTGTAATAGAAGTTAAGATCGGTGCAATAACTTGTTGTTGTTCTTCTGTAAGCGGGAATGGTTTTGTGCGCTCAAAAGCATCGTCATCATACGGATTTCGATATATCTCCACATATTTTTCAGCTAATAGACCCTTTTTCACAAGAGATTTTATCGGAGCATCTGTAATTTGCAATTCTTCCGTTATTATTTTTAACGGTATGGACCGATAATGTTCCATAAAGTAATACAATATATCTTGCTGTTTTTTACTTTTTAAGTTAAAGGCCGCTTCCTCTAATTCTTCATAAGACAACACAGGTTGGATCATTTTTTGTTTTTTCTTTTGCGCCTTATCTTTTACTTCATAGACAACTTCCACTGTTCCTTTAGCAATTTCTGTTTGGACTGCACGGTACAAATGTGGTTGTTCATCGAGCACACTCCAATCGATACTTTCTTTTCCTTGAAAGAGAAATTTTACATTCTCAGCTATATCTTCAGAACGATGGAGATGCAACCGCTTTTTATATGTCGCTTTAATCGCTGCTGGCAGCATAACTTGGAACGCTGAAATTGTGAAACAAAGTGTTTCTTCCGTAAGCCAATTTCCAAGTTGCAACAATTCTGCATTCAATACAGGTGTTACGTCTAACAGTTCATGCAATGTTTTCAACTTATTTACATCTACATCTACTGTATCTTTTATGTCAATAACGAATCCTTGTAATTTTCGTGGTCCAAATGGAACAACAACTCGCATGCCTGTTTGGACAAGATCTTCCCAGCGCTTAGGAATTATATAATCGAATGGCCTATCCGTTTGCCTTGCTGGAACATCAACAATTACGCTTGCAAATTTCATGCGGGATCCTCTTCCAGCATTTTTTCAACTTGTAGTAAAATTTCTCTAGCTACCTCCTGCTTTGTTAGCAGTGGCAATTTAATCATAGCGCCATTTCGTTTATACATCGTAACAATATTTGTATCCGTACCAAACCCTGCACCTTCTGCTTTTACATCATTAGCAACAATCATGTCAGCATTTTTCTCACGTAATTTTTTCGTCGCATACTCTTCAACATTTGTTGTTTCTGCTGCAAAACCAATGAGTAATTGATGTTCTTTTCGTTCACCTAACGTTTTAAGAATATCTATCGTGCGTTCAAGTTCAATAACCGTATCGCCATTTTTCTTTTTCATTTTTTCATCATAAACGATTTTCGGTCGATAATCTGCAACGGCAGCTGTTTTGATCACAACATCCATATTGGAATAATGATGTAAAACCGCCTCTAACATATCTTGCGCTGATTGTACTTGTATTGTTGTTACATTCGCAGGTGGCGTTAGTGCTGTTGGACCAGAAACAAGAATGACTTCTGCTCCAAGACTTGCCGCAACTTCCGCAAGCGCATAACCCATTTTGCCAGATGAGAAATTTGTCATAAAGCGAACTGGATCAATCTTCTCACGCGTTGGTCCCGCCGTCACTAATATCCGTTTTCCTTGAAGTGGCTTCCCTTGTGAAAAATGTACTTCTAACATTGCTACAATGTTTTCCGGTTCTTCTAATCGACCTTTAGCAACATATCCACAAGCTAAAAATCCTTCACCAGGCTCAATAAATGTATAACCTAATTTTTTTAATGTTTGCATGTTTTTTTGAACAACTGGATTTTCGTACATATGAACATTCATGGCAGGTGCAATCCACACTGGAGCTGTAGTTGCAAGAAGCGTCGTTGAAATCATATCATCTGCAAGACCATTTGCTAATTTACCAATAATGTTTGCTGTCGCTGGTGCAACAAGAACAACATCAGCCCAGTCTGCTAAATCAATATGAGCAATCACTGCTGAATCTTTTTCATCGAATGTATCTGTATATACATCATGGCGAGAAAGCGCTTGAAATGTAAGCGGTGCAACAAACTTCATTGCCGACTCACTCATTATTACTTTCACAAGCGCACCTGCCTGTGTTAATTTACTTGTTAACGCAGCTGCTTTAAATACAGCAATGCCTCCTGTAACACATAAAAGTATTTTTTTCCCTTTTAGCATAGGTCTCGTCCTCTTTCTTTCATGAAACTTAGTCCTACTCGAAATTCAAATCATTCACCATCACAACATAAAATACAAGCTGCCGTTATTCTCCATCCTATATGAAGCCATTTTGATTTTTCGACATATAGATTGCTGCTATGGAGAAGAACCTGCACTCGCTTTCTCTCTTAGTCCCGCATTAACGGGCAGTAAGACCCCCACCCCAAGATTGAGTGAGAAGCAAAAAAAGATAGATGGGGGATAACTGCCCGT
>NZ_NTTM01000031.1:0-53737 GCF_002560985.1 Bacillus sp. AFS018417 | reverse complement strand
TTTTGTATACACAAAGTATATCAAAAAGGAACATATGTTTCTATTTATATACTAAAAAAAAACAGAAAAAGCGATTCATCCCCCACCTACCGCTTCGCATTTGAGGTGGGGGGATGAATCGCCAGATATGATAAAAAACCTCAAGAATTCTTGAGGTTTTTACGTTAACTTTATATCTTTTTCATTATAAAGATCGGATTGTTTTTCCATTTCCTTTTGTAATTTCGTAAACGAACGATACATTGCAATGCGCCATGATACAATCATCGCAAACGCAAGTAAGAAAAACATTCCACTTAATTGTCCTACATCAATCGTCGCACTTAAATACGATTTAAACGCAATGCGAACAACAAGTAAACCGATTAAAATAAAGATAAACGCTTTAGAGCGTTTCATATAAATCTCTTGTCCACGTATTTCAAATTTTGACGTTTTAATAAGAAAAATAGAAAAAATTAATCCTACAGTAATTGCTTCTAATATTTCTTGCGCTGTTAGACGAAATTCAGGGAGAAGATACATAATTGCTCCCGTGCTCATAAAGATTGGTGGAAGTACAATTTTTTTCAATGTTGCTGGTTTTTTTGCTGCTTTTATGCGAATAAACATGACTCCGACAGCCATACAAATCGCCATAATACTTGATAAAAGAGCTAAATTCATTCGTACTCACCCTTTGTTTTGGAAATATCGAAAATATAGTCTCAGTATATGCTCTACTTTTAGTATTTCCAACATTTCTATAAAAAAAACTAAAATCCTTTAAATCCACCAAATAAATTCGAAAAGAATATAGTGATTTTTGTAAGACCATTAAAATAAAGTAATACACCCATTACAATCATAATATAACCGCCAATTTTAACGAACGATGCACTATGTTTTTTAATCCAAGTCATTTTTGTAATAAAGAACGACAAAATAAAGAATGGAATCGCAAAACCAAGTATGTAAGCAATCATATATAACATCGCTGATTGTGGATTTGTCGCAGCAAGTGCAATAACTGACACTAAAATCGGTCCTGTACAAGGTGTCCATCCCGCAGCAAATGCGATTCCAATTAAAGTAGAGCCAAAGTAACCACTCGGTCTACTTTTAAATGTAATTTTTTTATCTTGCATTAAGAATGTTGGTTTAAACACTCCTGTTATAATAAGACCGAAAACAACAATAAAAATAGCTCCTAATTGGCGAATTAGATTTTGATAATCTACAAAAAATGTCCCTAAAAAGCTTGTTCCAAAACCAATTGCAATAAAAATAATCGAAAACCCAATTAAGAAAAATGCTGTATGCAACATACTCCGTTTACGAAGCATGGCATTCTCCTCTTTTAAATCAGAAATAGACATCCCTGTTATGTACGATAAAAATGCTGGATAGAGCGGTAAACAACATGGAGAAATAAATGATAAAAAACCTGCCCCAAACGCTAAAAAGATATTAATGTCTTGCATATTCCGCCTCCTCTCTTCTCATTTATTGTAGCAAAATTCACAGCGAATACCATGAAAAATTCATGAACTTACTATTATCACTATGAATATCATAAAATTCTATTCGTAATATTGATATTTACTTTGTTTATATAAAGTGAAACTTCCATCAGTAGGGGCGTTAATGCGGGATAAATCCATTTTGATTTTTCAACATATAAGTCGCTGCTATGCATTAGATGCTCTTACCCACCTAAAAAGAAAGAGGTTTTTATGTCGTTTTTTAATTTTGATTTATATATTTCACTTCATTTATTATTATAAAATATTTTTTTGTAATGAAAGTTATATTCATATTCCTCTTATATTCTCAAGCAATATATCCCTCTTTTTTCATCATTATGCATAAATATCATACTTTTATTATTATTCTATAAAATGTCACACTTTTCTTTCAGTTGACCCTACATTTTTAATTTTGTATACTTCCATCTAGCTATATTTGTTCGTTCTGGAACATAGTTACTAATAAAATAGATTGGAGGAATATAGGGTGCTTCGTTATTCATTACTCGTTTTATTAGGAGCATGCAGTTACGGTATTTTAGCAATCTTTGTTAAATTTGCGTACAGTGAAGGATTTACACTAGGAGAAGTAATCGGAAGTCAATATTTGTTCGGATGGCTCATTTTACTTGCGATTACATTATTAATCTCTAGGCATCGTGTACCATTAAAGCAAATGATTATTTTATTTATCGCAGGCACATCAGCTAGCTTAACAGGTATTTTTTATTACGGTTCATTACAAACTGTACCAGCTTCTATCGCTATTGTTTTACTATTTCAATTCGTTTGGATCGGGATTATCATTGAAGCAGTTGCAACAAAAACATTTCCTTCTAGAGAGAAATTGATGTCTGTACTTTTCTTACTAACCGGAACGTTTCTTTCAAGCGGATTACTCGAGCAATCAGCAGGAAGCTTTAATATGAAAGGTATCTTCTTTGGATTATTATCAGCAATTGCATTTGCTTTTTATATTTTCGTGAGCGGAAGAGTGGCAGTAGAAGTTCCATCATTACCTCGCGGCGTATTGCTTATGGCCGGCGCATTAACATTAGTAATGATTGCTTTCCCACCAACGTTTATATATAATGGTGCACTTACAAACGGATTATGGAAATACGGGTTAGCATTAGGGACATTTAGCATCGTGATTCCCACCATTACATTTACAATTGGAATTCCAAAAATCGGCTCTGGTTTAGCGACAATTTTAGGCGCCGCTGAACTACCAGTTACAACAATTATGTCGGTGCTTTTCTTAAAAGAAGCTGTAATGACTTCACAATGGCTTGGTGTTGCACTTATCCTTGTAGGAATTACAATTCCTCAAATTGCATATAAAATACGTGGACGATCCACAAGGCAGCATACACATAAAAAAGTGGCAGCATAAAAAACCGGACTTCTCTAGGAAGCCCGGTTTTCATTTTATCCCGCATTAACGGACAGTAAGCCCCCCACTGATGGAAGTTTCACTTTATACACAAAGCATTCATACTTTCTCATTCACGTTATATGAATCTATAACAGTCAACTGATACACACATCGATAACATTGCCCCACCGTCAGTAAAATCATAATAATAAATGAAATAGCTGTATACAAAAGGCCATATATTGTAATCGGCGCACTACTTATTCCATGACTACCCGTTAATCTCATAATAATAACAGTAAATAACTTTAAAAATAACATACCGTGAAGAAGCCCAAAACCAAGTGCTCCTCCCCCTATCATAAGTTGTTCATAGCACAATATAAGACTTAATTGCCTTCGCTTCATACCAGTGAATCGATACGATTGTAATTCTTTTTGACGATTTTTCATAAAACGAGCATGTACATACAGTATGAAAAGACATGAAAAACTGAATGCTATTGTTGATCCATAATATAAAAATGATTTATGCTTTATTGCCCCTACAACTGCTTCATTATATTGAATGGATACTAAAAGAAAATATACAATCACACTACAAGCTATAAAAACAAAATGTTGTAATCGCTCTGCCGCATGTGCCTGTATATTTTTCTTTGCTAATTGAAATAACGACATAACAACTCCTCCGTACAACTTCCTATACCACAAATTAGTATATAAAATGATATATGCCTTCGCATCGAACTCCAATAGGAATTATATCTAAGCCTTAAGACTTAAATTGAAAAATACATACATTTATTCGATATATGTATTAATAATTGCAACACCTCTATTATCTATTTAAAGGAAATATCTCACAGTACGTATAATATATTAAGCTGAGGTGATGACATGAAAAAAGGGTTCTTTCTTCTTTCCATACTGCTGATACTCCTTGGCGGTTGTACAAATCATACGCATCCATTTGTTAAGCCGTACAAATTAACAAAACAAGAAGCGCAAATATTAAACTTAACTCCCATTCAACAAGGAAACATATATATCTATGAAGCCACCCTTCCAAACAAACAAGACGAAATTCGCACAACCATTGAGTATTATAAAGACGGAGCAAAAGTAAAAGAAATCGGCGGACTTTCTTCATCCCATTTTGAAAAAGAAAAAATAAAACTTTCTTTCGGGCAGCAAATATTTCAATATGAGAACGGAACACGTGAAGTTCAGCAGTGGTTTATGAATATTTCTGGAGGCTCGTATAAATTCTTTGAGGACATATTCCCTGAAGGGAATGTATCTACTTACACATCGATTCGTGAAGGAAAAACAATAAAGTACAACGAAAAGATTATTCTTGGGGCATGGATTTTTAACACAAATAAAATAGAAGGATCTGCAACTTCTCTTGAAGATGATCGTTCTATACAACGTCTTATCAAAGAAAATGAACACGTATATACATATTGTATTGAAGTTAAAAACAGCGATGTTACAAAGTAACATCGCTGTTTTCATTGCATAATTTGCTTTTTCAACTGTATAAAGTATCGTCTTCTTAATAGTAAAAAGTAACATGTGTGCACAAATAAAAATAACCCAATAACAATAAGTGAGGAACAAAGAATCTCTGTTACGAATAATTTTTGCAACGTCATTAAAGCAACACTCGTATGCAAAACCGCTATGAGAATCGGAATAAAGAATAATGCTCCCATTTGTACGGTTATAATTCGTTTCATTTCATCTCCGCTCATACCGAGTTTCAAAAGTGATTGATAATATTGTTTATCTGTTTCTAAATCGGTAAATAAACGGAAATATAAAAAGCTAACGGCACATAAATAAAAAATAACTCCGACAAACAACCCGATAAATAAAATGACACTTGTCAATTGTTTAATATCATTATAAGTTGTAATGCGTGATGAAAATTCATATTGCCCTTTTTGGTTTATTTGTTTCTCTAATTGCGCTGCTACTTGCGTCGTTTCTTCCCAATTCTTTACTGTATACGCTGTATAACTCGCTGTTTGCTGTCCCGCTGTAATTTGCTGTCCCATTTCATTCGAAACAACAAAAATCTTGCCAGGAAATACACCGCCTGAAAAAATATTCTGTTTCAACATAGAAGAAATGTGAATTTGTTTTCCACTTTCTTGCAACGTTACATCTGGTTCTTTAGAATAATCTACAACATGACTTTCCATTGCAAAAGAAGGAACGCGAACAGCTTCATTTCCTGTTAATGAAACAGTTTCGTATCCAGGCTGCTTTGCAAACTTATTATACTCATTCTGATTCATGATCACAGCTGGCTGCGAATCGTTAGAAATAGATTGAAATTTCAACTGTGTGCTTACTTTTTTATATATAATCTTTTCCTTTTGAAAAGTATCTTCAATTTCTTTTTCATATTGCGCTTTCTGTCCTTGATGTTCATTATATGTAATCAAACTAAAAGCAAATGGAACGTTCTTCATCGCTTCGCCCTTTTGCGTTTCTATAAAAGCCGCGAAAGTTCCGATGGCACAAAAAGCAACTGTCGAGACAATCGTCACCATAAAAAACATACGTGCATTATCCTTCATACGGTATGCTAACATAGAAAAAGATAATAAATTCGTTTTCTTCCAATAGATATGGTTCCATCGCTTTAAAAGCCTTATCACAAATACACTAAGCTGTGTATATAAAAAATACGTACCAATGATTACAATTGTTGCGACAGGAAGTAATAAAATCGCGACAGTCATGGGCTTTGCTGTTATAGATAACATATATCCAATCGCGATCAACCCTGCTGCTGCGATCGATAATAGAATAGAAGCTTTCGGTTCAGGCTTTGGTTTTTTATTCCCTTTTAATAATGCGATTACTTTTTTACTTTTCACAAATAAACTTGTCGTAAAAGCAACAATGAAAAACAATGCCAAAAATACAACAGCTGTTAATTTCATTGCTTTCCACGGCATATAAAACGGCAAACTTTTTAATCCCATCATAGTACTTGCTAACAGAAAAAATAACTTCCCAAATAAAAGACCTAAAACAATACCGCTGATGAGAGCACTTATACCAACAATCATATTTTCAAAGAAAATCATCCGTATTAATTGCCGATTTGTAATACCATGAATAACAAAAATACCAAACTCTTTATTCCTCATCTTTAAAAATGAACTAACAGAGTAAAAAATAAAGAAAAAAGAAAAGAAATAAATGATGTACTCTGCAACAAGCATTCCTTGGCGAATCGCTCCTGGAATTCCATCAATATCAGGATGAAAAATAAATAAAGCATATAAAAAGAAAATCATAACTGAAAATGCACTACTTAAAAAATAAGCAGCATACGCGCGCATATTTCGACTAACGTTTTTAAACGCGAGTTGAGAAAACGTCATCTACATTCCCTCCCACGTTTTTTTATTTCTATAAACATATGTATTATCATGATTATGACATCTCCTTATTCTTTCTTCTCTTTTACTATAATAAAAAAAGAATGAGGAAAACATCGAACTTCCTTACATGCTTTAGTACAGTCTTACAGTTTTGTCATTTTTCTCGTCATTTTGTAAATTCGTTCGTTTCTCTTGCGTTCGCTATTTTCAAAAACTCTTGTAATTCTGGATTTATATTTGCTTTTCGATACGCGACTGCTAGTTCCGCAACAAAATTAGAATCACATATTTCTTTGTATACAACTTCTGATTGATATAAATTATTTGCAGACACTGGTATTACCGTTATCCCAATTCCAGCAGCAACAAGTCCGACCACTGTTTGATACTCTGTCGCCTCTTGTACAATTTGCGGACTAAACCCTGCATCACGGCATAAAGAGAGAATATTATCATATAATGTTGGCCAAACATTTCGTGTAATAAAAACAAAAGGTTCTTTTTGCAAATCTTCAATATATATTGCTTGTTTATTCGCAAGCGGATGCACCTTCGGTAAACAAAGTGTACAAGGAAGATGCTGAATTGTCTCCAATTGTAATAACTGACTTGTAATAGGTGGCCGTAATAGTCCGACATCAATTCGATTATCATGAAGTGCATCTACTTGTTCCGGTGTAGATAATTCATGCAAGACAACAGATACATTCGGAAATTTTTTTCGATATTCTCGAACGATTGGCGGCAAAATATCATACATTGCCGACCCAACAAACCCAATAGACAGCGATCCAATTTCTCCTCTTTGTGCTCGTTGGGCAACTTCGACTGCCTTATCAATTTGTATAAAAACTTTTTTCACTTCTTTTAAAAACAATTCCCCTGCTTCTGTTAACTCTACTCTTCGTTTCGTTCTTGAAAATAGTGTAACTCCCATTTCTTGTTCTAATTGTTGAATTTGTTGACTAAGCGGTGGCTGCGTCATCTGTAAGCGAGCTGCCGCTCTTCCAAAATGAAGCTCTTCTGCTACAACAACAAAGTATTGTAAATGCCGTAATTCCATATAGAACACCCTTCTTTATTAATATATATAATAAATTAATAACATAAGAATTATATATTAGACAAATATTTTTAAAAAATCCCACGGTAAAATCTCCAAACCTTTTACCAATAAATCGTAAGTTTATCAATGCTATTAACATTAGAAACAAGCTCAGCTCTCTTATCGCATTTCGAAATGCGTAAAAATAAAAGAAAACGCATACAAGAGAATTCTAATATACGTTTTCTTTTATTCCCTTCAATATTCAATTATCTCTCCATATACATTTTCGTACTTCTCGCCTCAATCATTTCCTAGCATATACACTAAATATTCACATACTTCTGTAGTAACTCATAATCTTCCGGAAATGAAAGGGGAATATTTTTAAGTTCTTGAAATGCTTTCCACTCAATCTTATAAATCAATCCATCCGGATCTTGAATTTTTCTTTCTCCCCCTACTACTTTCACAACATAATAATGTACGTGTACAGGAATATCGAATGTAACACCTGTTTTTTCATGTACTTTCTCAATAACTTCAATATGATACCCTGTTTCCTCCCATACTTCACCTATACAACACTCTTCTAATGTTTCTCCTTTTTCTAATCCACCTGAGGGTAAAGACCAACGTTTTTCTTCTTTTCGTTTTCCTTGTAATACCATTAATACTTCTTTATTGTCATTGATACAAATTGCTGCCGCTCCAATCCAACGCTTCATCCTCTATTCCTCCCATACATATTATTCTGTCTTTTACCTAATTTCTCCTCGAAAAAAGAGGAAAAAACTTGTAATCTATCGAATACTTTCAGCAACTTCAAAGACAGCGCATTCCTAAAAAACAGAAAGGAAGGAAGGGTTCTGTGAAAGTTTCTAAGTATGTTGTGGATTGTGTGTTTTGTGAGGAAAATCGAGGAACACGACAAACATTAGTAACTGTTGCTGCTTCTTCTAACACATTGGCAGTTCAAAAAATAACTGAAGAATGTCAGCGTCGTTTTGGAAAAGCATTATTATTGAAAACAGAGATTATAAAAGAGGACATCATTGCAGGAAAAAAAGAAAGCTGACCAAAATGGCCAGCTTTCCTTTTTCCGATCGTAAACGGAGAAAACATTCATGTTTTTTCCGTACATATTATCACATGAAGATTAGGGGCATCTTCTAAGAAATCGGGATTTTTCCATTATGTACGTTCCATAATGGTTATCGAACAATATTTCCGTACAATCTATGAAAAATTATGCGGAAAAAGGGTAAATCTAGTTCGCATTTTTAGAAAAGGGATAGGGATATTACCGGTAATACATCAAACATTCGAATGTTACATCTAATATAGTATAGTAATCTTCTTTATATGGGAAATATGTATTACATATATAATTAATATGTAATACATATTAATATCTCTTATTCCATCTTTCTATCTTGTACATTCCTAAACAACAATAAAGCTAAAATTGCACCTATTAGCGCGAAGGTCATATCCCACTGTGTATCCCACGAATCTCCTTGCATACCTAAAAAAGCATTTGCTGCTGTTCCTGTCAATTTGGCAACTAAAAATTCAAGTAATTCATAGAGCGCACTAAATGCTAAGCACACAGCAATTACAAGGATTGATAACCATCCCCTTTTTTGAATTTCTACTACTCTAATGAGAACTTCACGTGTTAAAAGAGCAGGAACGAAACCTTGCGCAAAATGGCCTACGCGGTCATAATAATTTCTTTCTAAATGAAACGTATCGCGTAGCCAATTAAAGAGAGGTACTTCGGCGTATGTATAATGTCCGCCAATAAGTAATATAAGCATATGGAACCAAATCCAAACATATGTAAACGTCGTAAATTGAAAACGATGATATGTTGCTGCTAAAATCAATACAAGAATAATAGCTGGTAATACTTCTAGCCGCCATGTAAACAAATCTTTTGGCTGTATTCCTGAGATAAATAAAGTGATCCAAAAACTAATAAATAATAGCATATGTGAACGATGTATCGTCAAGTTCTCCTCCTCCTATAATTAAGTTACTTATACCATATTTCAACCCATCCAAAGAATATGCGTTCGATTAAAATACAAATTACCCCATTTCATGCAATCCTTATTGTTAAGTAATGAATGAACAAAAAACAAATATTTAAATTCTATTAAACATAATATGAAAACTCTCTAGAGATCCAGTATTAAATTCAATATGCTCATTTTAACAAAAAATAAAGCCTTCAAAACCTTGTTCTTACAAGGCTTTCTGAAGGCTTCCTTTATTCTGCAACAAATACATATTGTAATATAACCCTTGTTGCGTCAACAATTCTTGATGTGTTCCTCTCTCAACAATTTGACCATCATGCATCACAAAGATTTGGTCAGCATCTTGAATTGTCGATAAACGATGTGCAATCGCAATGGTTGTTCTCCCTTTTCGCATACGCTGCAATGCTGTTTGAATTGCTTCTTCTGTTTCTGTATCGATGTTTGCTGTTGCCTCATCTAGCACTAATACTTTCGGATTTGTAGCAACAGTTCTCGCAAATGCTACAAGCTGTCTTTGACCGCTTGAAAACGCCGCTCCTCTTTCAACTACCTCTGTATCATATTGATCTGATAGCTGTTCAATAAATGTATTTGCTTGCACAAATTTTGCAGCTTCTTCCACTTCTTCATCTGTAATATTTTCATCGTACATACGAATGTTTTGTTTAACTGTTCCAGCAAACAAGAAAGCATCTTGTAATACAAGACCGATACGTTTTCGTATTTCTATCTCTTGAAAGTTCTCTAACCGAACCCCATCAATTACAATTTCCCCTTGATTAACATGATAAAAACGCATCAATAAGTTCATAATTGTGCTTTTCCCACTACCTGTATGCCCAACAAAAGCAACAGTTTGCCCAGGTTTTACATGAAAAGATACATTTTTCAGCACGTCACGTTTTCCATCATAAGAGAAAGTAACATTTTTAAACTCAATTTCCCCTTCCGTCATGAAGGGAGTTCCATTACCTTGTTGTACTGGTGCTAAATCTTTTTCATCCATTAAATGAAACACACGCGATGATGACACAACTGCTTGCTGGAAGAAAGACAATTTCATCATCATTTCGTTTATTGGATCAAAGAAGCGATGAATATAGTTAACAAAAGCATATAATACACCAACTTCAACAGGACTATGCATTGCATCAATTCCAAACAACGTCAACACCAATACAATTGCCAAAATATGAACAAGATCGGTCGCCGGACGTAAAAGCAGTGCATCTAATTTCAAATTGCGACGGCCTGCTCCGTAGTGTTTTTCATTTACTTCTTCAAATTCTTTACGCATCCGTTTTTCTTGGCGAAAGACTTGAATAATGTTCATACCTTGAATAGATTCATTCAATTTTGCATTTAATACACTTAATTGATTGCGAAGTTCTAAATAAAAGACTGAACTCTTGCGACGATAAAAAGCCATAATCGTAATCATAGTTGGAATAAGAAGTAATGAAAATAAGGCAAGCTTCACGTTAAGTAGAAACATAGATATTAAAATACCGATTAAAAATACAATATTTTTTACAAAAGTAGATAATACACTTACAAAGAAATCTTTAATCGCTTCTGTGTCGTTCGTTATTCGAGAAACGAGCGTTCCAATTGGTGTACGATCAAAGAAGCTAAGCGATAAACTTTGAACATGTTCATATACTTCTACACGCATATCTTGCACAATTTTGAAGGCAATGTTTTGGAAATATAATAAATTCAAATACGTAAAGAGTACTTTTAATAAATGAAAAACTATATACACAACAAATAACGTCACTAATACATTTTGCTCAAAATTTCTCGGAACTAAATGTTCATCAATAAATTCCTTAATTAAAAAAGGGCCCATCATTTCCGCTACAGTTGCACCAACTAAAAATAAAAACGCTAGTGTCAGCAGTTTTTTATATGGCTTCATATAGGATAATAGACGCCATAGATCGCTTCGTTTTTTCTCGTTCATTATACCCCTCCTTTCTCAACTAGTGCTTCTAATTGTTGACTTTCATACATGTCTTTATACCAGCCGTCTTGTTGCATCAAACTTTCGTGCGTTCCACGCTGTACAATCTTCCCATCGTCAATAACGAGAATTAAATTTGCATGCTGAATAGCACTTAGGCGGTGCGCTGTAATAATAGTCGTTTTATTTTCACGTTCACGCTTTAACGCCGCTAAAATCGTTTCTTCTGTTTTTGCATCTACTGCTGATAAACAGTCATCTAAAATTAAAATTTCAGCATTTGTTAATAATGCACGCGCAATCGAAATACGCTGTTTTTGGCCACCTGATAAAGAAACGCCGCGTTCACCAACCACTGTTTCATATCCTTCTGGAAATTTCGTAATATCCTCATGAATACATGCAATAGTAGCTGCATGTGCAATATCCTTATAGGTAGCATCCGGTTTTCCAAATGCGATATTTTCTCCTATATTTGCAGAAAATAAGAAATGATCTTGTGGTACATACGAAATAGCGGAACGAATAGCATGTAACGTCATATCTCGAATATCGGTTTCTCCAACTCGTAGCGCTCCATCAAAATGATCATATTCTCGAATTAAACACTTTAATAATGTTGTTTTTCCTGCTCCAGTACGTCCTACAATCCCTAAAGTTTCCCCTTTTTGTAAAGAAAAATGAATCCCTTGTAGATTTATCACT
The DNA here is from genome assembly GCF_002560985.1 of Bacillus sp. AFS018417. Classification (NCBI taxonomy): domain Bacteria; kingdom Bacillati; phylum Bacillota; class Bacilli; order Caryophanales; family Bacillaceae; genus Bacillus; species Bacillus sp. AFS018417. The sequence goes on along the minus strand of NZ_NTTM01000031.1, from coordinate 41,674 downwards.
TCATTTTTCTTGTACGAGAATGCATCAATATCAAACTCGATATTACCACTTGCTACTTCTTCGCTTGCCTCTTCTCTATTCACAACATCTGATACTTGCATGAATAATTTTTGAATACGATCATAAGAAGCACGCCCACGCTCCATGATATTAAATAGCCAACCAAACGCTAACATTGGCCATACGAGCGTTCCTAAATAAGAAGTAAACGTAATAAGTTCTCCTATCGTAAGCTCACCACGAACAACCAATACAGAGCCATAACACACTGCAATTAAGAAAGAAAAGCCTACAATTAAAGAAATTGTTGGGTCAAATAATGAATCAATGCGAGCAACAAGAATATTTTTCTGTACTACATCTTCCGATTTATCGCGAAATGCTTGTAAATCTTCTTTTTCTTGACCAAGTGAACGAATTACCTTCATTCCACTCATACTTTCCTGAACTTTATCATTGATTTCTGAAAAAGCCTGCTGCGCTTTATGAAAACGACGATGTAACAACGTTCCATAATAGTTTGTCGCAATCGCTACGATTGGCATCGGAATTAAACTGAGTAATGTTAACTTCCAACTAATCGTAAATCCCATCGCAACAAGAACACACCCGCCCACCGCTAATGAGTCTACAAACGTTAACACCCCAGCGCCAGCTGTTTGCTGAACTGCTTGAATATCATTTGTTGCGTGTGCCATTAAATCACCGGTACGATGCTTTTGGTAGAATGATGGGCTCATATTAGTAAAGTGCTTATACAGTTTTTGACGTAATTGACGGGCTAACTTTAAAGAAGAACCGAAAATCATTATGCGCCACACATAACGCAAAATATACATCGTCACCCCAGCACCAATTAAAATTCCTGCCCATTGTAATAGCTTCTCAGCTGTTAATGAATGATTGCTAATTTCATCAACAACGATGCCGATCACTTTTGGTGGCACAAGCTCAAGAAGAGCAACGCCAAACAATAAAAAAATACCAGTTATGTACGCTTGCTTCTCTTGTTTAAAAAACCATGCCAAGTCAAAAAAAACTTTCATTATATACCTCCTATCCCAAATGAGCGATGTTTTCAGTTTATCAAAATTACTGAATTTTTTAAAGTTTAAAATAACTTTAGAAAACAAAATAAAAAGGCACTCCTATTCGAGTGCCTTTTATAGCGCTTATTTCAGTTGTTGTTTATTCATTGCGCTCATCATTTGATTGATTTTCTTTTGGGATGGTTTTTGTCCCATTTGCATCATCATCATTTTTAACATTTGTTCATTAATTGGTGGATTTTTTTGTAAATAGTTCATCATATATTTGCGTGCGATGAAAAATCCTAACGCAACGCCTGCTACTAGTGCTAATACGCCCACTAGAACAACTACCCAAATTGACATATATTTTCCTCCTTCATGTTGTCTACCTTACAGTGTACTAAAACCTTTTCAATAAGACAAGATTGTATTCGACATTTTTTATATATAAGTACGCACTTGTTTGAGAGGATTTAACCATCCGTATTGTTTACTCTCATAATCCATCGCAAGAAATGTTAATTCACATTTTCTAAGCACTTCAAAAATAGCTGTTTCCATTTCAACATTTTCAGGAGTATGCATTCGAATATACTGCGGCTTAATACTCACTTCCCCGTACACATTTCCATTAGATATAATATGCGTATGCTCATTTCTTTCATATTTCCCGTATGTTCGCAGTGCCTGTTCCATTTTATGATGTAATTTCATTACTTGTAAGGGCAATGTAATATACTTCATTTGTTTATACAACACTTTCTTTTCTGAAAGGGAACGAGACTGTGCAAAGCGAGCAAACAAATCAAACAATAAAAACTCACGACCGAAATACGACTTCGTAACATCTTCTTGAATTAAGTACAGTTCATACGTTCTCATATTTTCCCTCCCGCATTGGACAACTTTATTTCTTTTCATTATATAGAAACAAATATGCAATGATTGTCTGACTGCGGAGAAAGAAAAAACTTTTTCTGTCGAATAAAGTGACACTTCCATCAACCGGGATTTTCTCCCCCCTACTGATAGAAAATTCTCACCAATTAGAGTCCTACTGCTCCTGAGCAGCGGGATAAAGTGAAACTTCCATCGGAGTGCCTTTTCTCCGATGGTTAGTTGAACCAATCGGGCTCTTACGGGCAGTTTTCCTTCCCGTTCTTCCCCAGCCTTACTGCCCGTTAGTGCGGGATAAACCCTTTTATATAGAAAAATCTCTCCATGCCGGAGAGATTTTTCCAAAATCATTAAAGCATTTCTTTTACTTTGCGAACAACGTTTTCTACAGTGAATCCGTATTCTTCCATAATCTTTTCACCAGGAGCAGAAGCACCGAATGTATCGATACCAAGCACATCTCCTTCAAGACCAACGTAACGATGCCATCCGAATGTAGCACCCATTTCAATTGCGAAACGTTTTGTTACTGCTTTTGGTAATACAGATTCTTTATATTCAGCAGATTGTGCATCAAAGCGGTCCATAGACGGCATGCTGACAACAGCTGCGTCAACACCGTCTTGTGCTAATGCTGTTTGCGCCTCAATTGCTAAGCTTACTTCAGATCCAGTTGCAAGTAAGATTACATCAGCAATTTCTTTCTTGCTTGCAGAAACTACGTATGCACCTTTCGCAACTTTTTCATACGTATCGTCTTTAGCACCTTCTAATGTTGGAAGATCTTGACGAGTTAAGATTAATGCTGTTGGTGTTTTTGTAGATTCTAACGCTAACTTCCAAGCTGCAACAGATTCGTTACCATCAGCAGGACGAATAACAGATACGTTTGGCATTGCACGAAGAGCTGCAAGCTGTTCAACTGGCTCATGCGTTGGTCCATCTTCTCCAACTGCGATACTATCATGTGTGAACACATATGTTACTGGCAGTTGCATTAACGCAGCAAGACGAATTGCTGGACGTAAGTAGTCAGAGAATACGAAGAACGTACCACCATAAGTTTTTAAACCGCCATGAAGTGCAATACCGTTCATTGCTGCACCCATTGCAAACTCACGTACACCGTACCAAATATTTTTACCACTGTAGTCTTCTCTTGTGAAGTCTTTTTCTTTGTTCATGTATGTTTTGTTAGAACCAGCAAGGTCTGCAGATCCACCAAAGAATGATGGTACTGATTCAGCAATTGCATTAATAATTTGTCCTGAAGATGAACGAGTTGCTGTTTTTGAACCGATTTCGTATGTTGGTAAGTTCTTATCCCAACCTTCTGGAAGAAGACCTTTCATTGCTGTCTGCAGTTCAGTTGCTAATTCTGGATGTGCTTTTGCATACCCATCAAGCATTGCGTTCCACTCAGCTTCAGCTGTTTGTCCAGCATCTTGTACTGTTTTACGGAAGTTTTCATACACTTCTTCTGGTACATGGAAATCTTGTTCAAATGCCCAAGTATATGCTTCTTTTGTTAATTTCGTTTCTTCTACGCCTAGCGGAGAACCATGTGAAGCTGATTTTCCAGATTTGTTTGGTGAACCGAATCCAATTGTTGTTCTTACTTCGATTAATGTTGGACGTTTTTCGTCAGACCTTGCTTCTTCAAGTGCTTTCGCAATCGCTCCGATATCGTTTCCATCTTCAACGCGGATTACTTGCCAACCATATGCTTTATAACGATCTTCTACGCTTTCAGAGAAAGAACGATTTAAATCGCCGTCTAATGAAATATCGTTAGAATCATATAACACAACAAGACGACCTAATCCTAAATGAGCCGCTAATGAAGATGCTTCAGCAGAAACGCCTTCCATTAAATCTCCATCACCGCAAATTGCGTATGTATAATGGTCAACAACGTTATACTCATCACGATTGTACTTCGCTGCTAAATGTCTTTCAGCCATTGCCATACCAACAGCTGTTGCAATACCTTGTCCAAGTGGACCTGTTGTTGCATCTACACCTGGTGTGTGACCGAACTCAGGATGACCTGGTGTTTTACTTCCCCATTGGCGGAAATTCTTTAAATCATCCATTGTTACATCATAACCAGATAGATGAAGTAAGCTGTATAATAACATTGAACCATGACCTGCAGATAATACGAAACGATCACGGTTAAACCACGTTGGGTTATTTGGATTATGTTTCATAAATTGCGTCCATACTGTATAAGCCATTGGTGCTGCACCCATTGGCATTCCTGGGTGACCAGAGTTTGCTTTTTCAATCGCATCAATGGATAATGTGCGAATCGTGTTGATAGAAAGTTGTTCGATTGAATGTGACATGCTATTCTTCCCTTCGTTTATAGTAGAAAACGTTTTCGTTTTACACATCTATATGATATCTTTCCTTGCAAGATTATACAACATGTACGGACAAATATGTTGATGTTTTTTCGGATTTGTTCAAAAAACGTACTAAAATTCACAGTGTATAGGGTTTCAATCCACTATACTTTTTTTAGATTTTCACACTTTTTTAAAAAGAATGTGGTCAAAAATGTGGTCAATGTGGTCCACTTAAAATATGTCCTGCATAACAAAAAACCTAACAAACAAATCATATAGTGTTCGATTTGCATTTCTAATGCCACCCATATCATGTACAGCCATTAAGTGCCTTCGCGTCGCAAACTGTAACTTACAAATTGTAGATAAAATCTCATTCTCCACTAGACTTTATCCTGTTTAGTTTCTGTTATCTTTTATAATATAGCCCTTTGATGTGTTCAGTATTAAAAATTAAACTGGTTTAATTCTCTATGCTGTATACGTTAAGTTTCCACCTATATGTAAGTGACATCTTTCTAATTCTACTACTATTAAAAGTGCGTTTATGTATGCATAAAAATATAGGAGGGTCCAATACCCCCCCTCCTATCAAAATGAATAGCTAGTGAAAAATACAACTTGAGTATAAGATGTGGGCTAGATTAGTGCAAATCGATAAAAACTCATTTTTCTATAAGTAAAATTTCATTTTTAGAAGGAGATTGATGAATATGAGATACGAGGAATAATGGATTTAACAATAATTATATAATTTAACCATTTATTCCTGTTATACTTGTACTGTAATTTTCATACATACAAGGAGGATTAATATGGCTAAAATTGATAAATTAAAAGAACAAGCGATTGCTCATTTAGATCCTAATGAAACCGTATTCGCAACGGTTATGGGAGCATATGAAACAAAGACAATGGGTCATGAAACATTACGTAACGGTGTATTTCTTGCAACCGATAAACGAATTTTCTTTTATGGTAAACGTACATTTGGTTACGATTCAGAAATGTTCCCTTATGAAAATATAAGTTCTCTTGAAATGGGTAAAGGATTTATGGGTCATAAAATTTCATTTTTTGCATCTGGCAATAAAGTTAAGATGAAATACATACAACAAGGTGATGTTCAAAAATTTATAGAACACGTTAAAAGTTCAATCGGTAAAAAATCCACAGCTGAACAAGTAAATACTACACCTACCAATGATAGCGTAGTAGATGAAATTAAAAAATTTGCAGAATTGAAAGAACAAGGAATTCTATCTGAAGAAGAATTTCAAGCTAAAAAGAAACAATTATTAGGAATATAAACGAAAAAAAGAGCCAACTCAAATGAGCCGGCTTTGGCATTACTTCTCAAACCTTACATATTCACCGGATACCCAGTGGTTACCACCAACATTGTACCACCCGTTTTGACATCCCCATGACTGATATTTTTCACCTTGGTACACATTTTTTACAACATCATAATTTGTTCCAGGGCCAGTACGAACTCGTAATACATCTGCTGTAATGGTACCAACACCTACACCGTCATTAGCAGATTGTGCTGGTGCGCCGTTTCCAGTAAAACGAATGTAAGAACAATCGTTATACACCCATTGATCGCCGCCAAGGTTTAGCCAACCATTTGATTGTCCCCATACTTTGTAGGATTCTCCTTTGTTTAATTGACGAATGACACCATATCCTGTGCCTGGTCCCTTACGCAAATTTACATTATTGCCTTCAATGTAAGTAATGCCTTCTCCACAATCTGAAGAAGGAGAATAATTTGGTACATCTTGAATATCTCCACCATTAAATGTATCTGTACCATACCCACAATAATTAAACTGTAGATGCGGTGAATCAACAAATCCTTTCCAGTCACCTCCCCATTCAAAACCGATTTGTTTTGCGTACTTAATAGCACCATACCACGGTTGTTTTTTATAACCGTTCCAATCTTCTGTACCGTCAGGTTTAATCGGCACAAAGTCTAAAGCTTGTCCTACAATGTGGTAAGACTTCATTGTTTTGGAAACCCCTTTATTCACATTCTCACGTTGTTTTTCCTTAGTACGAATAGTTTCATAGATTAATACTTCAATTCCATTATCTAAGCAATATTGGTACCATTTAAAAGCTGCCGCTTTTGTGTAATCTGCTAATTGATTTAAATTATTTACATTTCGATTATGGTACTTCATTATTCAACATCTCCTTATTAATTTTTAGAAATAAAAGAGCACTGCCGAATGACAATGCTCAGAGTAAACCTTTATTTTGAAGTGTCTCTTTTTGCTTCTGACGGTGTTTAGACAAATACGTATTCGTTAACATTGTTCCGATAGCAATGCCCCAGCAAATGAAGCTAACAACCCCACTAATGATATCGTCAGTAATAATGTGATACCCAAGTGAGTCAAGAAGTAGTTTGATAGATCCCAAGAAACCAAAAAGTAGAATAGCGATTTCTGGATTTACATACTTATTTAAGATTTCATTTTTCATATTTAATTCGTCTCCTTTTCTAAATTATCAAGGCGTTTATGTGCTTGCTTGGAACTCTCTTCAACCCGTGTGATTCTTTCACCAAACAAAATCATTTGCTTTTCACTTGCTTTTTGATCAATACGAATATCATCTACACCTTTACGGATATAGCCTAACTCTGCTTTCATCTCAGCACTTTGCTGTCCATCTGTTCTTACTGATTTTGTTTTATTTAATGAATACCCCAAGTAACTAATAGCTAGTGATAATATCGCGATAAGCACTCCAATTTCAATTGTCATTCCTTCATCTCCTTTCAAAATAAAAAGAGAAGCATTTCTGCTCCTCTTGATCTATGAATTGAATTTGCTCAAAGTCGTATTCTATATTAATTAAGTGTATTATTTAGGAATAAAGCATTTAGTGTATCGTAATCGATAATTCTATAATTTGATTTAAGTTTCCTTGCAGCTTCTCGAGTTTCTTCTAATGTTAAATTTTCATAGTTTCCTACTATAAGGTATAAAGTTGGATCTACAACTTCTACACCATATTTAGCTTTAGATAACTCTTTATTTGCTTGAAAAGTAAAATACTCTTCATAATTCGCTAACTGTGAAATACCTTCATCTACATAACTTACGAAGGCCCTTCTCTTATGCCTTCCTTTTACAAGCTTTTTTTCATGTAGCTTTGGGGTCTTTAAATCACAAATATCATAAAAACCATCTTCCCTTTGTAACATTAAATCTGGATTAATAGTTTTTTCCTCTAAATCGGGATTACCTTCTATCCATTTGAAGTCTTGTTCATATAAAAAAGATTTACAGCTTAATGCTTTTTTAATGAAAGATGGATTCTGGTTTAGAAATTCTCCAATAGTAGTTTCTCTTAAACCTGGAATTAAGAATGTGCTAGCAAATTGACCAGATAATATTAGAGCCTCGGTTTTTGTTCCAATACAATATTGTATACCAAATAAATCATTAGTTGACGAAATAGGATGGTTAAGTTTGTTTTTCAATTCGTCCTCATATGCAATTCTAGAATAATTCTTATTAACAATAACCATATGAGTTACCTGTTTTACACGATATATTTCTTCTAACCGATTAACTAATACACAATTATCTATATAAAGAGACTTGAATTTTTCCCCAAATCCTAAGAGAGAACCATTTCCTGTTCCATCTATTATAAGATGAGATCCTGGCCATTGGCCAGAAACTTTAAAACGTTTATTTAACATCTCCAAATCAAAAGGTCGTGAAAGAGTGAGATTTTTTAATACCGTTCCAAGACTATCACAATAAAACATATACTCTTCAGAATTAGTGTGGTCGGATTCAAACTGATAAAGATATTTTGCGGTAGAAGTTTCCTTATGCTTTTTTGTTTTTAATTCATTATAAAATTTGTTTGCACCTAATAACTCCATGATGTAATGTTCTTTAGTTTCAGTAAAGAGCATTATGTTTGGAAATAGAATGGATCCTTTATCCAAAGATATTCTACCAAGTAGCATTTGCTTAAAAAAACTTCTAAAATAACTGTGCCATATCTCTTCATTTATTTTAATAAATTCTTTGAAAAGCATAACTAGTCCCCTATCTTAAAATTGATAACTATATTATACATTCAATATTAAGCAATTTGTTATTTATCTGGATAATAGTCATAGATCTCTATAAGTGGCTCTCTTGTGTCTTGATCATTCGTAATAATTAATTCACCATACAGTTCGTATTCCCGCTTGACTGCATCTTTGAATTTTAGCAGTTCGTCTATTGTATGGATGTTAATATACGTATAGTCTGTTTCGCCGTTGTTAGAAATAGCTTCGTAGCCATATTCTTTTAAAACTGATTCATACGTAAATAACTGCTGGCTCGTGGCAATTACTTTTATTCTCATACAATTGCCTCCCATACATTATTTCTTTAAATATATACTACTGAAAAATTTAAGCAAATTCTTTATTTGCATACGTATTAAAGATATATTTTATCAATTTCATGCTACATAATCATCGCCAGTAATATCCTTATACTCTTCTGCAGTAATCCATCCAGCCTTTACAAACACTTTTACTTCTTCTTTTGTGTAAAAACCTTTAGAATACCAATCTTTAATCCATTCATACCACATTTCATCGTCCTCCTTTGGCAGCGATTTGAAGTGCTAGTTGTGCTATTTGCTCTTGAAGTTGTTGCATCGATTCATGATGTTTTAGTTTATTTTTAGCTATTTCTTGTGCCAGTTGAGCATTTTGCTGCTGTAGTATATAGATAACTGACGGTTGATTTTGTTTTTCTTTCCAAACTTGTCCTGTCCATTCCCAAACTTTCACGAAATCTGCTGCTGCATGCTTGTGTTTTTAAATCGTATTTTGTTTTAAATATTATTTATGCAATATAGGTTCTACTGGTTCTTTCACAGGTGTTACTAGCTTTACATCAATTCGTGAAAAAACCGTATTACCAATCACAACTGTATATATAGTACTGTCATTCAATAGTGTGTTCATTTCTACTGCATTATACGTTTCTACTTCCAATTCAAATTGCTTTCCACTATGTGTATCAACCTGTAATCTCATGTTAATTCATCTCCTTTTGTAGTTTCTCTGAATAATTGATACTACATTTATCTAATATTACATTTGGTTCTGATGCTTTAATTGGTTCATCTAATGTAAGTGTAACGTTCATAATAACCGGCTTGTTTCCTACTAATTTCTTAATTAACCATTCTCTCATTAGAATTTTCCTCCTTTGCGTGATTGGATGAATAATCTACTCGTAACAGTAGCGTTAATCCTAGCCAGGTTATCTGGTGTGATTTTTATTTCAGCATAACGGCCACGTTGAATGTTTCCACTTGAGTCTTTTGTAAGATATGGAACTAAGTTGATATTGTCACCACTTGTACTATCAAATGGAATAGTTGTTCCATCCACTGTAATAGTGACTTTCGAGGGTGTATCATTTAATTCAAAAATCCCAAATTCAATCGCATGAGTGTGATCGGGTAACGTAATATCGTGCTTATGCGGCGGAATAGTAATGTCATGTGTATGATTCGGAATGGTAACATCATGAGTGTGACTTGGTATATTAAGATTATGTGTATGGGCTGGAACACTCACAGAATGTGTATGACTTGGTATATCGACAGAATGGTTATGCCCTGGTATAACTACTTCGTGCATATGATATCCCCAGTTTTCTGTACCAACACTATTTTGAGGAACACCCGACATTAAATGCTGTTCAACATAAGATGATGATGTAACAGTAGCACCACCACCGCCTGCGCTTGTTACAGTAGATTGTCCACCAGTCGAACTAGTTTGTATACTTCCACCACCACTTGATGATGTTTGAGTACTTCCACCTCCGCTACTTGATGTTTGTGTTAATCCGCCACCAGCTGCAGTAGATGAAACAACAGCACCACCACCTTTTATCGCCCTCTCATACGCCCTAAACTTTTGTGTCTCAAATGTAAGAATCATTTCATTAATGTTAACGACATCATCCGGTATTTTAAAGCGAATAACTGCAGGGTGATCAGGGTCACAATTATCTTGGAAATCGCGACTATCAATATTAGTCGCACCTTGCGAATACAGTTCGTTAATTTGTTGCCGCTTCTCAATATCCGCCTGTGTTGTTCCCAAGTCTTCAAGTATGTCTCCAATTCCCAAACTCATATCTAAGGGTCTACCCGTAACATCAGATTTCCCTTTTTTCATTAACCTAACATCTATTATGCCTAAATCATCATCATCGATGCGTACTAACTTACCAACCTCATATTTTTCAACTTTATATGGATCTATTAATTCATAATCGCTAGATTCCACAGCATACATAACTTTTGGAGTGCTTTTTTTATTTAAAAAAGCCTGTCCAGAACTAAATAACATATCAGCATTTTCAAACCGTTTATCTACCCAGATGTATTTTTGAATTCCATATTCTTCGATAATGTGCGCTGGTGCTTCAATATAAGGCAATCCAGTTAAATTAACCTTAGTAATGTCTAACTGGTTAACTCCTTCACCATATCCGAGCAAGTACAGACGCGTAATAATATCGGTTGGATCGTTTGTTCTTTTAATACCTTTTAGGTTCTTTCTGTGACGTATTTCACCAGTTATTTCGGTACTTGCTTTTTCTAAGTTTAGTGTCCAAGGATAATTTTCTATTGAATCATCCCAAGTCCAGGCGTATTGCTCATCAAACGGTTTTGGAACACTAAATATTGGTCCTAATAATGTATTTTCATTCTCCCAGCTGTAATGAAAGTATCTAACGAAATCACATTTACCTAAGCGCCAATGTTTAATTTCTTGCTGACTTAGTAAATATTCAAGCACTTCCCTTGTTGTGTAATTCGACATTTGATGATAACGAAAAAGCACGTCACTTAGCAAAGTAGCCAGGACGTGCTCACATTTATATGTTATTGTTTTTTCGTTTTCATTTTTTACGGTTTCGATAGGAATAATACGAAACATTCCTATTCGTTTGCCATTGTCAAACAACTCAAGAAAATCAAGTGCTTTGATTTCATTGTTTTTCGGATCATCAAAAGGTAATGAAAAAGCAGCCGTCCAAATTGCATTGAACTGCTGCGTATATGATATCTTAAAAGCATTTTCTAAATACGCTTTTAACTGTAGTTGTTTGTTGTATAGTTTTAGCAATGTATCACCTTCTTTCAAAATAAAAAGAGCAGCCGTAGCCACTCTTTTGTTTTAAATCTGTATTTTATAAAGAATTACTTATTGTTTTTTAAGATTAATCTGTTAGATTAATTTACCAAACTAATCTGTATTTCTTTTTAAATCCGAAGAAGAATAACCCTAAAAACACCGTTATTAATATAATGTCTGTTAGAGTTTGTACAATTCTTAAATTACTTATATGGAAGTTCAACAAAATATTCCCATAGATTAATATAGAATACAAACTATATTCTGATTTTATCATATAAAGATACGAAGCTCTGTATAACATCCCTAATATATAAAATCCTATAAATACACCTGGTATCCAAAAGTTCATATACATTGCCCCAAATGTTTCTGGTGGCCATGAAGATGGATACATCTCTTTGAAAGGTGTAGAAGGAGATACTTCCCATCCTTCTGCCAGTGTTCTTATATAAACACCATCATCAACAGGAGGTTTATCCGGATATATAGAACTCGGTAAAGGAGCATATAATAGATCCATAAAACTACTTCCTAACCACAATTTATCAATTGTAAAATAATCCATAATAAATAAATAATGGTCTATGTAGCTAAATTGTTGTGTGAGAGAATCTGTACTTTCTACAACATCAGTCACAAGTTTTTCAGGATTATTTGTATAAACTTCTACACCATCTGGTGTACGAATAATAGGCATTACAACAATATAAAACAACGCCACAGGAACTAGCGCACACATTTTAAATGATAAGCGTTTTATTTTACCTACTGCAAAGTGCCAAACGATCATAGAAAATATTATAAACTGCAATGTTGATTTTCTTCCGCCCATTGAGGACAGTAAAAATGAAGTACCTACTATTAATATCATCAAAACCAAGTATTTAAATAAGGTCTTCTTATATTTAAAAGTACATATAAAAATATAAACAGAAATTTCTAATAAACTCATTAAAGTCATAACATATCCGCTACCGTTTGTATAAGAAGCCCTCTGTTCAAGATTATTAATAAAATTACTAAATCCCCCTGCGGAATTCATAAAAATCTTATAACCTAATAACCCTAAAAATAAAGAAAATAGAAATGCCCAAAAATACCTTACTTTGCTTTCGTTCCCTATAAAGACTGGTATAGGTTTTACAATTTTAGCCGAAAATCGTGAGTTAACTCCAAGAAGTAATCCTATAACACCTATCACAAGCACAACTGCATATTTAGCAATTGCATAATCTATTTCTGTTTCCGGAATGCGCCATCGAACTAATGGGTTAAGGATATCATAGTTTCTAGAAATAGATATCAAATAAGGAATATTTGTAATGATTATTAAAAACATTGAAATCATTACTGGTGAAAATGTGTCTGCTCCTCGTTTTCTAAAATAAAATATAGGGAGAGAGAATAAGATTAATAAAATGAATGAAATTGTAAATATTTGCACGGTCGCCATCCCTTCGGATTTTTTTTACAATTTCTATGTTATATTACATTTATTTGTTAATCAAATAAAAAAATTGATTATATCTAAAAAACAAAATTTATATCAATTATTTTCTTAGTTTTCATTATTAAACAGATACCCCTGATGCATCTTTCCATGCTGATGCCAAAGCATCATACCATATAGCTTTTTTTATTGTTTCATCCCAATATGACTGCCCATGTATAGGGTTTGATGGTCGAGTGTTGTATCTGAAACGATAAGGCTGTTGAACGTTTGTTGCGCATCCAGAATATGATAGATTTCTAAATGTTGGATTGTCTTTATAATTAGCTTCATTCCAGATACCATAAACACAATTTTTCATCTGAATGTTTTCAAAGATAAATTTTGATAAATCCATTGCCACGGTAAATGATAGACCGTGGTCAAATCCGTCAATTTCAATGTTTTCTAACTTAACAGTACCACTTTGTTCATTCCGGTCAATTCGGAAAGCTTTATGGATGTTTGCTGATACCGTTGCTCCAGTCTTATCTTTACCGCGATAAGGTCCGAAAACCCTTAAGTTTCTGTATGTGTTAACACGAGCGGTGGCTAACCATAAAGCCCAATTATTTACGATTGTTCCGTCTAACATATGAATTGTTGTATCCTCAATGGAGAACGAATCAATTATCTGATAATTAGATACATATTCTTTAAACAAACAATCACTTATTTTCACCGTACATGATTGATCGAATATAGCATGTTTATCCGTTCTAGTTCTTACGATTGATTTTTTAAATTTGTCTCTTACAGATAATGATCTTAACCCTGTATCATGGCGAGTCAAAACGCCTCCTGAAAACGAGCATCCATCTACAATGTCATGTCGCCCTCTCAGTTTAACTTCAACTTCATCCCCAAATGAATGACAGTTAAAATGTCTTGAATCATATGCACCTTCATGACTGTCATATCCAGCGTAGCATTCGTAAGCTCTACCATCTCTACAAGTAAAACCTTGACTACCGCCAGTGGGCGCTGCTGTATGTCTGCATCTTCTTGCGACAGACCTTTCGACCGTAGTTCCTACCGCTCCAGTTGTTGGCATAACTCCATAACTTAAATATTCAAACTCGGGATTGATAAACTTTGCGTCAATAGCATTTTGAACTCTAAAACCATGCATCGTACCGCCTGTTTGACTTGGATCAAATCCTTCAGTAGTTGTTTCTCCCTGGTACTTTTTATTGCGATTTACTACTTTTAAATTTTCCACTTCAAATCCAGAAGCAAATGAAATATCTCCGAAATAACCATCATATTCGCCTGATATGGTCATATTCGATAATTTCACTTTTCCGACTTTATATCCTTTTGCAGTCACCGTGAATCCGGTAATACTAAAATCACAAGGAACGTGTCTATCAAGAGTAACAACATTCCCATTTATCGCTGTGATAATTGCTGAATGTGATTTTATTACCGTTCTATCTATTTCTTCCATGTTTTGTGTACTAGATAAGGTGATTAATTGTCCGACTTCTGCGCCTGTTATACTTGATAATGTTACAAATCTATCTCCTTCTGTTAATGCTACAGAAACAGTCGTGGTAAATTTAGCTGTATTTGAACAAGTGAAAAAGCGACCTGTACAATATATTTCAGTTAAGTCTTTACCCATACCTTGTATAACTATATTTTTGTCTGTCGGTAAAATGAGTGGCGATGTCTTCAATTTACCTTTTTGTAAATAGATATATACTGTATCACCACTATTAAACGCATTTGAAAAAGCTACGGAATTTTCGGTTCCGCTTATACCATCCCAGTCAACTTTACCACCGAATTGTTCAATAGATCCTATATTTTGTTGCAAAATCTCAATTTTATTTTGTTCTGCATCAATACGTAATTTTATCGTTCCAAATTCGTTACCATTAGCATCTACTCTACCTTGTAATACTTCCGCATCAGATTGACCATTATTTATCACAATTGTATTTAATTGTGTTTGTACACTATTAGCGGTGTCAACAGCGCTTGTTGAATTTATTTCTGCTGTCTTTGCTTTTTCTATTGCTTCATTTGATTGGTCTATGGACTCATTTAACTTATCAGTACCCTGAAACATCTTATCTTTATAGTTTATATGTTGCACTACCATGTCATCACCTGCCTATTATATAAATTTGTCCCTAAACTCGATTTGTATCGTTAGATCCAAACTTGTTCCATTTATTGAAATTTGATTATCACCAGGCATAAACTCTAGCCAACTTCCGTTCGGATAACCTTTATTATAATCAGATAATCCATTCGCTCCGTTCTTTAACACAGTCCATGTATTTCCGTCAATAATCCAATCTGTATTATTAAATGTACCTAGAGAGAATGACTTTCCATTCGCAGATACAATTACATTCGTTCCAGTTCCATTGATTTTTATGATAGGAGTTTGCACCATTCCACTAACAAACACGCTATATAACCTTGGAGAAGTTATTTTTTCAACTTGTCCTCCGCCAGTGTGACCAAAAGTATATATCGTGTTTTCAAATGTAATGGTTTCACTTCCCCATGTAACTTCATCATTTGTTACTAGACTATATTTACGCGGATCATCAGCAACTAAAACTAGCACCACGTCAGCTTCATCTGTTATTCTATCTGGAATGATTTGCTGCGCTAATTCAACATAATAAAACTTGTCCGGTTCATAATCTAATACCATTTTAAATTTCCTAGGATTACCGTACGGATCAAATAAAAAAGCAGTAAGTTCATTAAACTTCTGCTGCATCACATCATAAAACCGTTCCATAATTTTCAAAGGGAACGTAAAATGTTTTTCTTTTATTTCAGCACCAAATTTATAGGACCCAACTCTTCCTGGAATAAACATTGTTTTTCGGTCAAAAACAGGTGTGAGAGGGTCCTTATTACCAGGTTCATATTCGAAACCAAAATCCTCAAATCTATATTTATCATCAAGTGTAATCACGTTATCACTCCTCGACTACGAGCTGTAATTTTGTTATTTTGATTTATTTTTTGACTCATGCCAGGAGCTAACTTCGTATTCACTTCATCCACATCTAAATAAACATGAACAACAACATCTCCGCCCATGTTTGCTGAAATAGCGTCTCCAATTGTACCAAGCGTTTCTTTGTTGAGAGGTAAAACCGCTTCCGGTCCGGCTTCACCAGCACCTTGTAAACGTCCATTGCTCATTCCAAAAATAGTTGGTTGTGTAAAGATACCACCTTTTGCACGCCAATCCACATCGATGCCAGACGGATAAGATATTGTTTTACCAGCTACTTCTTTTTTGCTTGTTTTCAAGCTGAAATGTGGTAATGGTGGTAATTCAGGTTTTGGGATTTTTAATTTAAGATTGCTAAAGAATTCTGAAATTTTATCTAACCAACCTTTCACCATGTCGGCGGCTTCTTTTATCGGATTCACAATGGCATTTTTAGCGGCATTAAAATTTTCAGTCGCTGCATTTTTAATAAAATTGAACTTATCTACTGCTGCGTTATACATTGATATTACTTTTTCTACTACACCGTTATATGCAGAAGAAATTGGTTCAATAATATGCTGTTTCACTGAATTCCAAGCTGATAATGTCATAGATTTCAGTGACTCCCATTTTTGACTCAGCCAACTAACTAAATCACCAAATTTTTC
This sequence comes from Bacillus sp. AFS018417, assembly GCF_002560985.1. Classification (NCBI taxonomy): domain Bacteria; kingdom Bacillati; phylum Bacillota; class Bacilli; order Caryophanales; family Bacillaceae; genus Bacillus; species Bacillus sp. AFS018417. Next base: position 25,054 of record NZ_NTTM01000031.1, on the reverse strand, counting down.
TTTACACCAGTTGTACGCGGCCGTAACCGGGTCAATGATATATTTACTAAATAAGGCCCAGGCAACTTGTGCGGCTGCTGTAATAGCTAGCCAAGCTCCTTCTAGCAAAGTTTTCAAAAGTGAAATAATAGGGTCTAAGATTGTTAGAATTGTATTCCACGTATTAGACCAGGCTTGTGTCAGTTGCCCCAAAAAATTAGACGCTGTTTCGACAATGCTAGACCACAATTGACTAAAAAATTCAGCCAGTGGCTCAAAAAAACTATGTGCCATTTCCAAAAATGAAGACCAAGCTTGAGAAAAAAATTCAACCGTGGAATTCCAAGCATCACTGCACACTTGAACAATTCCTTGCCATAATTCGCCGAGCCATGTAGAAAATTGAGACCATTTTTCAGAAAGCCAATCGACTATCTCACCCCAGTTTTGAATGACTAATATAATTCCGGTTATTGCAAGCGCGACGGCTGCGATAATAGCGATTATAGGTAATATTGCAACATCAAGGGTCATAAACGATATTGCTAGAGCTGCAACGATAGGTGTTAAAATAATAAACGCTGCAGATAATGCACCAAGGACAACAGTAAAAGTTTGGACAGGTGCTGGTAATTTCGAAAACAAATCAGATACAGTTTTAATTGATTTTGAAATTGCTGGTAAAATGTCTTTTGCTATGTCAATCAACACTTTACCAAGCGGTTCTAAAGCTGCTTTCGTTTCACGCAACATACTCTGAAACTGCTGTCCGAAGGACTCTTCTTGGATTTTTTTCATTTCTTCCATGCTACCTTTTGTATCTCCAAGACCACCATTCACATCATTGAGACTAAGAACGGCTTGCGCGCCCATGTCTTCCCATTTTGTACCGAATAATGCAACGCCAATCTGATTCGCTTTCACTTTGTCATCCATGTTTCGTAAATCACCTAAAACGGCATTAAATACATCCGCTGCCGTGGCTTTACCTTCATTAAATGACTTCCAAACTTCTTGTGTAGATTCTGATAAATCACCAAATCCCTCAGATACGCCTTTAGAGCCATCTTGAACACGGATTCCGAACTCTTTTACAAGGTCATTGATGTAGTCGAGATTATACGATCCACTTTGAGTTCCGTTGGCAAGTATAGTGAACATCTCATCAGCACTGAATCCTGCTTGTTTGAACAGCGGAGCATATTCTGATAGATTGTCAAAAAGTTCGTCTGAATAATTGAGTCCACTTTGAGCACCAGCTGACAATAAATCAAATGTTTCTTGTGTAGACAAACCGAATTGAGACATTAACTGTCCTGCACCTCGAGTCGCTTCGTTCAGATCTACATCATAAATTTTTGCTAATGTTAATACGTCCTCTGATGCCATTTGCAACTCTTCATGCGGAACATCTTTCATATTTTGAAAGACTTTTATTAATGCCTGGTCAACTTCTTCGATATTTTCACCAAAACCCTTCTTCCAGGTATTTTCTGCTATCTTCTCTAGATTTTCTGCACCTTTTCCTGTTAAACCCAAACTTGCTTGGATTTTTCTTTGAGAATTATCAAACTCGATTGCAGTATCCATAGTTGATTTACCAAATCCAATCAACTGTTCAGACATGCCTTGTAGTATTTCCGTTGCTTCAAGCATGTTATTCAAGTCCATCTTGTGACCTAGCTGCTCTAAATCATCAGCGGCTTTGTCAGCACTTCTCCCTGCGTTTTCAAGTGCGTTTTCGAAGTTTTTCAATGTAGTTCTAGCTTCATTTAGCTTTGTTTCGAGTTGCTTGACTTCCACAGAATTCTCACCATATGCATGTTTTGCCACTTCCAACTGTTGTTCTAAATTCTGAACTACCCTATCTGTCAACTTCATCTGTTGTTGCAGTTGCTCATACGCCAGATCTAGCCTGTCGAATTCATCCGCATTGGCACCGAGTTCAGCATTTTGAAGTTTAAAAGCACTAGCTAAGCTCTTTTGTTCCGCTTCAAGTAGTTTTGTGCCTTGTTTCAATTTTTCCAAATCCTCTTGTGCTTTCCTAGCTTCCTGTGCTTCTTCTGATAATCCTTCTGTTACGCGTTTCATCGAATTAGCAAGTGATGTTTCTGCTCTCTCAGCATCTAGCAATTTACCATACATTCTGTTCAATTGTTCAGCTGTCGTGTTCGTGTCCTTTGCCATTGCTGTATACTCAGCGCGCAACATTTCAGTTCTCTTTTTAGCGGCTTCCATTTGTATTTCAAGCTTTTTCTTCTCAGCAATAAGTTTATCCGTCGCAGAAGCATCTTGCCCCATTGCTGCAATATGATTTTTATACTCTTTGGCTGCGTTATTCATAACCATATTGATTTCCTTTAACGTTTGAGCATATTGAACCTGTCCATTCATCTTAAAATTGAGTACAACATTTCTTTGCTTGTCTGCCATTTTCTCACCTCGCTTTTTTAATAGAATGGCGTCTGATCTAAATAAACCCGTTGTGGCTTCTCTTCAACTAATGCATCTGGATGATTGTATTTAAGATGCATAATGTACTGTTTCAAAAAATGATTAGGTGTGATTTTCCAAAAATCGACCATACTTAATCCCAACAACGTATTACCAACATAAAAATAAAAATCCCAGTCCAATTCGGACTGAGACTCTTCATTTTTAGTCAGTATGTTTTTTACTTTTTTTCTTGCTTCAGCTTCTCCATATCAGAGCGTTGGAAGTTTTGACCACTAAAGATTTCGTATACTACTGCAAAAATATCAGGAACATCATAGAGTGGTATTGCATGTTTAATTTCAGTTGGTGTACATTCAGTACCTCCGCTTCGCACCATTGCATAAATTAAAGAACGCATCAATTTAGCTTCTTTTTCTCCCAAAGAGAAACTACCTTTTCCCAGCATTTCATTCATTTCTTTTTCAAACTCATGATATGATTTCCCATATGCTTCTTCCACATAAGGGAATGATTCGAACGTAAAAATAACAGGGATTTCAACACCCTGTATTTTAATTTTATTTATATTAATTTCAACATTTACTAAGTCACTTAATCGTGCCATGTTATCACTCCTATCCTTGTGTTACTGTTCCAAGAGACGCCAGTTGAGACTCGTCACAAATTACTTGTTTCATAAAGTCAGCAACTTTAATGCCAGTCGCACTATCGCGGACTTCTGAAAAATCTACTTCTGTCACGTCATTAAACAATAACGGTGTAGCTTCCATATTCAGCGATTGATCCTTAACTTCTGCTTCATCTGTTTGTGTTCCAAACGTCTCTTCAGGAGGTGTAACTTGTACACGAGGATACCAACGACCCATACTAGAACCATCAGATAAAGGCGCGACAAAACCTAAAGCAAACATTGGATATTCCTTTACTGTTGCTTTATTAAACACAACACCTTTTTGTGCTAAATAACCATAAATTTTATCTTTTACCTCTTGTGGAAGTGCTACATGCTTCAAAGATAATTTGTTTTTAGAGTTTTTGCTGGCATTAACAAATAGTTTATTAGATGCCCATTTTTGTACAGTTTTACTTTCACCAGCAATGCCGATTTCAACAATGTTATCCATCACATAAATTTGGCTTTCATAAGTTGGAATAGCGTCTCGTGAATCTTTACCACTCGTCATCATGGCGATATATAGCGATTCGATACCAACTGGATACAATAACTCTTGTGCTTTTGTCATTTAAATCATCCTTCCATTTTATCTATTATTTCTTGAGCCAAAATGTCTGCTATTTTGTCGCCTTCCGCGTCAAATGTGTTTTGAACAAAGTGCCGGCCTTTCACACGGCCTTTACCATTCGATTTTTTATGCCCATTTTCAGCAAGATACCAATACCAAGCTTCGTCTTCAAATTCAACTCTAACAACGTCATCTTTTATAACCACTTTTAAACTATCTCTTAAATGCGTTTGCTTGTTTTTATTAGACATCTTAATTCGTGGTCTAAGCTTGTCTACAAAGTACTCAGCGGCTTCTATCAGTACTTTCATTTCAACTTCCTTATCAACACGCAATAACGTATTAATATCCTCAAGCGCATCTGCAAAGCCATTATTATTAGCCATTAATTAACACACCTCACAAGCGTTATAAACTGCGTTATGGTGTTGTCGTTCTCATCGTATGGTATTGCATCAAATTGAGAGTATTCGATACTAGCTGCGTTTAAAACGGCTTTCAATGGCTCAATATCCTGCTCAGTACCACTTGTGATAACCGCAATCTGATAGAGTGGCATTGATTTAAGTACTTTTGACGATGCACGCTTTTGAGTTTCATTCACAAATTCATACACAATGTATGGATATATCGCTGTTGTTGGTGCTTCGTCACGGTAAACTTGTAAACCCGATTGTTTCATGATTGTTCGCAACTGTTGAAAATTAAATTGCATGTGACAATGACACCTCCATCACACGATCATGCTCACGCACATAAATCCGTTCAATGTTATAAATCGTATCTTTAATTTTGATACGATACTCTTTTTGATTTTCTTCAATCGCTCGATCTAAACGAACTTCAATTTTCTTCACAACTTCGTTTGTATCTTTCGTTGTAAACTTGTCCATTGAAGTCACGCCAATATTGTTATATCTAATCTTTCGTTCGAATAGATATCCCATAACCACACGGTCTGTATCTGGGTCAATGGTTTCACCAAGTTTTAATAAATCAGCTGCCCATTTCAAATTGTTATTAAGTCGTTTCGACATCTGAATAAACCTCCTGTACAAAGAAAGGAGTTAAAGCATCAAGTGCCTGTTCTAATTCCTTTTCGGACACGCGATATTCATACATAATGCCGGCAACCATAATCACTAAGTATTCGGTCTGTGAGCCTGTCGCATTTTGTACGTATTTTTGCGCAGTAGTTAAATAAAAAGAGAGCATGGAATCATCCATACCCTCTTCCCAATGTATATGATCTTTTAATTTTTCAATTAAATCATCCATAATCCTTCACCATTAAGCAGGCTTTACTTTACCAACTTCATAGCGGTAAATGGCCGGTTCAAATGGAGAGTAAACTAATTGACCATCTAGTAAATTGTAAATTTGGAAACCAACCTTATTTGTACTTGAATATTTCTCAATAAGCTTTTGTAATTCCATTGCACCAATAACGTCTTGAATATGGAATGCTTTGAAATCACCAAAGTAAAACACTGGCTTAGTAGGATCTGCACCATCTGCCGCATCTGTGAAATCAACAGTATGACCAAGTAATTTGTACCCTACACCATTTGGAGCTTCATATAATAATGGCTTTCCGGTAGTATCAGTCATACCTTCCAGCACTGTTAATGCAGCACGGTTGATAATCCACATGGATTTCTTAAGCACTTCGGTCACCGGTTGACCTTTTAATTTTACTAATTGCTGATAAAGCTTTTGAGAATATCCAGCAGCAGTAATATCAATTGGTTCTGATTCGTAATATGGAACTGCCTTCTTAGCCAATGCACCAGGGTTTTCATTACCAACATCATTACCGTTAAACATGTAATTTGTTTCTTTACGGACATATGCCTTTTTCAATTCCTCGATTACGATATCTTCCACATTGACACCGGACATTTTGATAAGCTTCTTCGTAACGGTTGCCAGCGCATCAAATTCTGCTGGATCCAGAAGGATTTCATCAAATTCAATATCAGTTTCAGGGATTTCGTTTCCTGCACCACGTTCTTTTTTGTTAACATTTGCAGCTGCCTTCTTAACAAGAACAGGATATTTAACATTTCCGTTTGTTTTATGACGAGAGCCATACTTACGCAATAAGTTCTCTTCCTGAGCATAAGTGATGATTTCACTTGCAATGACTTCTGGAATAGTTACTGAACCATTTCCAGCTTCAATACCAAGTGAGCGCGCTTCTACTTCACTAATGTTACCAACTACGAAATTAGCAAATGCGGAACGAATTTCTTTTTCTTTTGTTTTAGTAGTTTTATTGCCTCGAGTAGAAAGACCAGCTTTAATAGCTACCATTGCTGCATTTCGTTGTTCTGCTGAAAGACCAGCTCCACGTTGACCGCCTTCATCCTCTCCTTCTGGATCACCATCGCGACCTTCTCCTTCATCACCAGAACCGCCTTCGTCACCTTCTGAAGAACCTTCCCCGGATCCTTCGTCACCATCTCCTTCATCATCAAGATTTGCTAAAGCATCAGCAACTTCTTGCAATTCCTTATTAATTGTCTCAATTTGTTCTTGAATAGACGCTAAGTCTTCAGCGCGTAATTTTGGACTTTCTACCTGAGCACGTAATTCTGTAAGTCTTTCTTTGTTTCGTTTTTGTAAAGCTAATAATAATTGACGATTCATTTATTTTTCCTCCAATAATTGATTTATTTGTTTAATCATTTTCATTCGTTGTTCCACTTCTTTACCAATCTCTTTGCTACGAACTAACGATGCTTCAGTATCGTCATAAGCTGGTATAGAGACAACTGATATTTCGTATAGTTCTACTTCGTGAATGGTCCTTAATGATGGTTCAACATTGTAATCCCAAGTTTCTTCAGTTATCCAAAATCCAAATGAACATTGGTTAATGTCTCCCCTGGACATACTTTCAGCTAAATCACGACCAACAGATGTATTAGGTAATTCAATTTCGAATTTTAGTCCTCTCTCATCCTCTTCTAGTCGCAATGTACCACTTTTTGTTCTACCAAGAACGTTATCCCAATTGTGATTAAATAACGCTCTAATATCGCCATTTTCAGAAAGAGAACGAGCAAAAGCACCAGGTTCAATAATCTCCTCAAACCAACCACCAATAGATGTTTTTGAATTAAAAACAGCTGCATAACCAGTTATCATAGAAGGTTGTTCTTCTGTAACATCCCTAGTGTTTAATTTGGTGATGTCAAATGTCCGTGTTTCCTTTTTCTTTGCCATTTCCATCACCTCCCTTCAAGCTATCATCAGTAGCGTTTTTCTCTCCAATTTTTGATAAATCATTAGAAATATAGATTGCTTGCGATTCAGGCGTATTTTGTTTAGGGAACCCAAGCATATCCGCAACGTTGTCTGGACTTGTAATTCCTGTACGCACAATGTTGTAACCGATATTTGTTTTTGTACTGTAAGTAACAAAATCAAGAATATTAATCTTAAATTTAATTCTCTTATCAGAATCTCGGCCGAAAAAAAGAAGACTCAAATGGTCTTCAAAGTTTTTCATTATTGGACGAACGGCTTTGTTATGCAAATACATCATCGCTTTTTCTAAATCGGATTGAATTAACTTTGTGTATGTGTCCACATTTATGCCCAAGAACTTACCTAAGTCTTTTTTATAAACATTCAAGTAGTCCAGCGTCTTTTGATCGTCAATTGGACTCTCAAGTGTTTCAATACTGTATCCTTTACCTAAAGGAATCATTTTGACACTTCGACTTTCGTCTATGGCTTCCAATTGGTCTAAGATAGCTTTGATAAGTTTAGATTGTGCACCGTTTTGCGGGTTAATGTGTGCGTCTAATTGTAATAGGAATGCTAGTAAACCACCTTTTTTATACTTATCAGTTAAAACTTTCTCAGCACTCATAACACCTTCAAGCGTATCTTTACCCAGCTGCATTAATCCAACGCCACGCAAGTGATCAGCACCGACATTTTTCACATGCCGAATCATAAAAGACGGTATTTCATTTCCATTGATTTTAAAATGTTCAATCAACCTGTCATCCAACTCAGTATAAACATTTTGCGCTAGATGCAATTGGTCCACATCAAGAACTGGGAACACTTCACCTTGTAACAAGTAAGTATTCGTCATAAGTTTTATAAATTCAGATTGTGTTAAATAGTTATTTGGATTCTTTAAAACCTTAAGAGATGGATGGTTTTTAATTTCCTTTCCATCTTTGTCTTCCACAACTATTTCTGCCAACATCATTTGATTACTAATGTCCTGGAGTAATTCATACACGTCACTAGATTCTAAAATATTTTCATCTGTGACGTATCGGCCACCATAGCGAATGGTGTTACTAAAAATATCTTCGAACCAGCCGCGCTTCTCCATCTGTCTGTACACAAAATTTGAAAACCGATCTCGTAAACCCAATATCTCACCGCCTTTCATATCTATCTATAAATTTCACTAATTAAATCATCCATACCGTCACCATCTATATCATCCATTTGCATCATGGTTTCTTTATGTGCAACTAAAAAGGCCACAAATCCATCAATCTTTTTCTTTGACTGACGTTTTGAAGGCCCCTTCATTCCATTTATGTTTGTTACTACAACTAAATTTAATGCACAGTATATAAATAGTGGGTTATCAGTGAATAATCGTTCTTCATAAATTAAACGTTCTGCATCATCAATCATAGCGTTCATAACGTTTGGATATTGATTTACTACAACACATTCAAGACCAAGGTTTTCACATTTCTCAATTAACTTCTGAGACATGGCCGGGTCATAGTTTAGTTGCTGCACATCGTATAAATCCATACATTCTTTGATGTAATCCAGCACTTGTTCCTGGTCAATCATTTTACCATCACAAAACTGCACGTAACCGCGCTCAACCAAGTCAGTATAAGGAACGTTGTCCTCTTTTTCACGAAACTCAATGTCTGCATTCGGTATGAAGTACATCTGCTTGACCTTCAGAATAGCTTTCCCTTCTTCATCATAAGTTGGAAAGTTCAAACTCACACAAGTTAAGTCTGTTGTTTTCGACAAATCCAGTCCAAGGTAACAAGTTTCTCCTGTTAAATCGCCAAGATCGTCCACAAGTACATGCTGCACCTGGTCTTGTTCAAAGTAATTCTCTGCACCATTTACGAATACGTTTAAATGTTTGGATAAGAATTCAGCTTTTGAATGTGCTGATTGCTTTGCTTTCTTGAATTCAATCTCGAGCTGTTCCATAGTGACGGAAACACCGATATTTGGGTTAACCATTGCCCAAACTTTACGATCTTCCCAATCATAATTCTTGTTCGGCTCCCAAATTGCAACAAATAAGGAATCATCATCATCATTTTCGAGAACATGCTTTGCATACTTGTACACTCGCATACCAACCGAAGAAGAACCCTTACCAGCCGTTGAAATATTGAGCATCATCGGTTGCTCACGAGATATCTGTGCTGACTTCAAGTTGTCGTACATGTCCATATTCTCTTGGGCATGAAGCTCATCATTTAAAACAAAATAAGGGTTCTTTCCCTCAAGACCCTTAGTGTTTTTAGTTAATACTTTGAATTTATTTTGGTAGGCAATACCATTGGTGTTATAACGATACATAGCACCACTAACTGTACCATTCACACCTTTATAAATTTGTGTAGGACGTGCCAGCGGTTCAGAATTTTCTATCGCTTGTGCAATTGGTTCAGCTGCATTTTGTGCTTGTTCATAGTCAGAAGCTGAGCAATAACAATCCGCACCAAGTTCACCTTCACCATACATTGCATAAAGAAGTGCACCAGCTGCAATGATTGTCTTCCCATTTTTCTTCGGTACCTGAACATATGATTCACGAATAACACGAACAGTTTTTCCTTTTTCATTCTTATGGTACCAACCATACATATTCGCAAAAATAAATATTTCCCACAGTTCTAATTCCATCAATTGACCCGCAAGCGGACCTTTTACATGTCGTACAAATGATTGTACAAAATCAATCATTTCATTTGCTCGATCTACTTCAAACCAAATGTCCTTACGTTTTTTCCATTTCTTATATCGTTCTACCGCAAGGATAATTGATTTCGGGTATTTCTTTTTATTACGCATGACGTTATTCGCATACTTATCAGCAAAGTTAACGCCTGGTGTAATAATCATTTGATTCCCCGCCATTTCGCTCGATGTGCCGCTAATTCATCTTTAGGCTCATTAGATGGAATATTTTCTGTGTTTTTAGTCGTTTTTTGCACACTTTTTCCCTTATTCGTCATTCCAAGAGATTCTAACATTTTATTCTTCTTATCATTCCAAGTTTCAACTTGTTGAGCAAGGGGATGCTTCATTTCATTTATAGCTCCAGCCTTGTTCTCATGCGTTTTTGTAGGAGCAAACCCCTCATCTTTCCAAGCATCAAACATGTTTTTATAAATAATAAAAGCATCTAAATAATTTTCAATTAATGGTTCCAAAGAAGGTGTGAAGAGATCCTCATCCGTCAATAATTTTGTGATTCTTTTTCGCTCTTCATCCCTTGCTATATCTAGCATTTCTAATCTTTTCTTTTTTGACATTCGAGCCACATTCACACCCCCCTTTATTTTTCAAAAGTGGCGCAACTCTTTACGTGCCCCCATTGCTACCTATCTTTCCCACAGGACAATTTTTAAAATTTGATAGGGGGGCTATCCAAAATAACTTGGAAAAACTGTTTTTTGTTTTTCTTCATTTTCTTCTTTGATGTGACATTTTGGACAAAGTAACATTAAATTATTTATTTCTAATTTAAGTGTTTCGTCTTGCCTAATAGGTATGATGTGATGCACATGAGCACTCCTACCAAAGACGAATCTTCCACATCGCTGACAGTATCCTTTCTCTCGTTCGTATACTTGAGAACGAACGAACTTCCATTCATCCGAATTGTAGAATGGTTTATTCTCATGATGATAGATGTTCTTCTTGTCCTTCTTCTTCCGTGGCTTATTGCGCTTATGTTCCTCACAATATCTACCCTTACTTATCTTGTTATGGCAGCCGTTAAAGTCACAGTACTTCATGACAGTAAAGCAATGATGTCATCTTTCTTTGTAACATTTGATGGAATCTCAATACCTTGTTCGGCAGCATAAGCACGCAACTCATTTACCTTCATATCTTCCAAGGATACTGTATTTAATACCGTTGTATCTGGACCACTTGCTAAGTCCACACCCATGATCATACTCTCAGGATTTTCAGTTACTTCGAATCCTGGCTCTTCACCAGCTGGTACAAATAAACTTCGCTTTTCTTTTGCATCCCAATACTCAGTTCCCGATACAGTCTTTCTAATTTCTACAATCATTCCTGTTCACTCTCCTTTTTTATAATAAAAAGCACCCAAATAGTTGAGTGCTTAGTTTTAATAAATAGCTATATTAATACGGTTTTGGACTTAGAATTAAGAGCTTCTTCCCTTAGATCAGCAATATACCTTGTTGAGTAAGAAGTTCCTACTTGTTCTGCTAGGATGTCCTGTAACTCTACAAGACTTTTGTCCATATTATCTAAAATTATATTTTTAACTTTTAACTCCTTAATAGCTGTGGATTTCGTCATTCTATTTTGATATGACGAACTATATTTTCTTTTATTATTTTCTAGATTTATAAGATCGTTAATATTTGATGTTATATCTTTACTAATTTTATTAACAATTTCATCAACTTCTTCTTTGGTAAAGGTCTCTTTCTCTTTACTTTCTTGAGTGTATTCGTCTACAACTTCTTCAGTAACACTATGCAACAACCTTGGATCTATTTTATCAACCTTAGCATCTACATTCCTTACATTAACTGATATTTCATTTAACAAATAAGATATTCGATCATTTACTCGTTGATTATCACTATCTTGTTTAAGTGCAATGAAAATCGCCACAAGTGCTAAAGCTATAGATACTGCACTAGATATGATAGTGAAATTCAACTCTATTTTATCATTGTTATAAAATCCAGCTATTAGTAAAATTATTATCGTAATTAATATTCCTACTAGCCAAACCCAATCTCTATTTTCCCACTTCTTATTTTCCATAAACTATCGCCTCCAAAACACATTATGCAATAATATGGAAATTTTATAAATATATTTTTATATATATTTATAAAACCTCTCAAAACACCACCTATGTAATTTTACATAATAAAAAGAAGAGCACCTGTTTCCGCAAGCGCTCCTCTTTGGGATTTGGATTACGAGAGTCCTTTTAACAAAAGTTAAATGGTGTACAAGCAGTATATGCTCATCCTTCCCGAAATGTGAAAAAGCACCCGAATGGATACTTTAATTTAAATCAACTATTTAAAAGCTTACATCCCGTCTGTCTACTTCTTTCGCTTCAATGATGCTTTTCATAATTAATACAGTTATTATCATGCCTGTACTGTAACCAATGAAGAAACTTAACCATGTCATTTGTATCATTCCTTCCAAAATAAAAAGCATCCACTATGTGAATACTTCGTTTTATTATGATTAAGTTATATTAATTCAGATTGATATGTAGGTGAAACAAATGGAAAATAAAGAACCTAAACAAGAATACGATCTAAGTAAAATATACGACTACAAAGAATACCCTGATAAAATTAGCGGTCGCTGTGATAATTGCGGCAACACTTTATTCAAGAGTTCCGTTAAAGATTTCATCTTCATAAGAGAATGTCGTCAATGCGGTATGAAGAAAAGCATATAGTCCTATTCAGGGCTTTTTTCTTTGTACAATAAAAAGCACCCGAATGGATGCTTAGATTAAACTTATTCATTATTACCCTCTCTACTTTCATCATTATCTGATTTCGGGTCTAACAAGCTTCCTATATCAGGCGGCAAAGTTAACTCTATACCAGCTACTGGTTGATTATCCTCATTAAAATAATACTTCTTCACCTTATTCAATTCTTCATTTTTCTTATTTTCACTCATATTACCCCGCCTTTTATGTATGATATTAAACACTTTACTTAATATGTACATTGAGAAAGATAATATACTATTTTTTCAACTCTCACACGACTTATACACTTTTTGCATAATAAAAGAGCAACCGTGCACCAGTTGCCCTTTCGTCAAATCTTTATGCTATTACTTTAAATACGGTAAATGAAGTTTTACTTTCAATCAAAGAAAGTAAAAACCGCTATCCAATCGGATAACGGTCTTCAAAATAGACAAGTCGTGCTGTGTACTTCATATTTCTTTTAATTTTGGTTAAGGTACTCTTGCGCCTCTTTCAGCTAACAACCACGATGAACGTCTTGGCTGGATTATCAGTCCACCCTCATTTCTATCTACCTAGGATGTTGCTAGCTCAAAGAAGAGCAAAAGCTCTTCATTACTTCAATGTTCATTCAATCTGCAACATCGAAGCTGTCGGAAATCAAGGTCTAAATCAAAAGGGCCGTTTAATTATAAAATTATCCTTGCGAGTCGTGTTATTCCCGTCACTCATCACAATACAAATATATCACAGTAATTCCAAATCAACCGGCACATTTGCGGTCAAAAAACGGTCACGACTCTGCCAATTAATCCAAAAAAATTCATAGTTATTCCCTCGTATTTAATTATTCATAATGTCCAATCGCTAGTTCTTCTTGCATTTTATCTTTCAAGTCGACAATATTCTGTTGAATAGCCTCTGTTAATCTTTGATTCTCTTGCCTTAATGAAGGTTCATAAAACTCGTAGTTTATCAATAAACTACTTAAATTCTTTACCAACTGCTGTGCTGCATCACAAACAGACTGCGACAAATATAGTTCATTTTTCCATAATTGTTCACGTGCTTTACTTAATTCATATTTAGCTTCTTGTATTTCTATAATCTTCATATAATCATTCACTTCTTTAATAGCTCTTTCCTTATCCCTCTCCCACATTTCAACTATTTCGTTTATTTTGCCATTTAAAACTTTTCTTTGTCCCAAATATTCTTTTATATCATCTGAATCATATTCCACAAACGTAGGAACAGATTTTAGACCTCTTAATGACAATATATAAGACTGTGCTATTAATATTTGTTTATATAATTCTGGATATATCTCATGCCTTTTTGAAGAATACAGACCAAAATCATGTATCTTCCTTTGAAAATCTAACTTTTGTTTTTCAGCATGTTGTTCTAACTCTTTTTTAAATTCTTCAAATTTCTTCTTGTAAACAAAAGATAACCCCTCTTTTGCCCATGTTTGAAAAAGGAAATAAAGTACTCCTGTTGTTAAGATAGAACTAAAGTATGTCTGCCAATTAATATTCGAAAAGAAATTTATAAATTTATCCACATTAACAATCCTCCAATTATTCCTATACGAATTATTATAACATTACAAGTTACTCATATCTTATATTTTGTGTAACTGCCTCAAACGCTGAATCGCTTGTCACACTTAACTTTATCAATCCTTTTATTTTGAGTTACACAACACATAAAAAATGGTTAACTGTAAAAAACAAAAAAGAAAAAAGAATGTTTGCTATATTTTGAACTTCTTCATAGCCTTATCCATTGCGTCTTGGTTTACTCCTATATATCTAAGCGTTACCCGTTCTGATGAGTGATTGAATATCTCCATTAGCAATGCTATATTCTTTGTCTGCATGTACATATGGTATCCGAATGTCTTACGTAATGTATGTGTACCAATCTCATCTAAACCAAACTCTGCTGCCGCTGCTCGAAGTATCTTATATGCCATGCTCCTACCTATTGGCCTGTTACTGTCTTGTCTGCTTTTAATTAGATATTCATGGTCTTCCTTTTCATCAATGAACCATTTCAACTCTCTTCTTAATGCTGCAGTAATTTGAATACGCTTCTGCTTACCTGTTTTCATTTCACGCATTGAAATATGGCTCCCTTTTAAGTCACCGACCTTTAGCTTCAAGATATCACTAATACGTAAGCCTGTATTAATTCCCATTACAAACAAGATATAATTACGTTCGCTCTTTTCTTTTAAATACTCTTTAATTTGCTGTATCTGCTCTAGATCGCGAATAGGTTGAACAAAATTCATTCTTGTTCACCGCCCTGTTGTTCGTAAACTTCTAATCTAAGAGCAAATGCAAGTTTATAAAAAGCATTGGCTTTATTACGTCTATACGTCCGCTCACTCATACCAATTTCGTTATAAACCATATAATCAAATACATCCTCATCCTCTAGATATCGCTTTACAATTATGTCCCTTTGGCTCTTACTAAAACGACTTAAAACTTTATCAACTTGAAAAGATAAGCGATTTAACTTCAATTCTCGTTCACTCAATTCAACATTTGCCAAAGCAACTTCTTCAGCAGGTTTACCTACTAAATTTGTCGGACCGTGATATCTTGGCTCACAAGAAGTTGTGACCTTCATTTCATTTCTAATCATCCCAAATTGTCTATAAATACGAATATTCTCAAGAACCTCTTCTAAACGCGCTTGTGTTGCTTTACGATCAATTTTAGGTAAAAAAGTTAATTGCCCCATCTATAATACACTCCTTATCTTTTTTATTAATAAAAAACATTCATCAAATCAAACATCACTAACACTCTTTACGCCTTGATAATACGACTAGATACCTATGATACTTTGCAAACAATGATTAAACAGACAATTAAAATTCTATTTTTAAATTAGAAAAGTTTATAAAAATCCTTATAACATTACTTTTTAAAAATAAAAAGGACACTAAATTGGATTCAATTTAGTGTCCTCACGCTTTCGTTCTTGGACAATTCTTCAAAGGAATTTTATGGGTTTTATAGAATTATATAATTGCATTATGAAATTTTAGAAATAAAGAAAGGGTGTTTTTTTAATGTCAACTTATTTCCCTATACTTAAGAACTCTACAGCTGAAATGAATGCACTGCAACAGCTTAAATCAGTGACTAAAGAATCTATCGTTCCAATAATTGAATCGAAAGTAATAAAACCTGCTAACCAGGCAGAATGGTGGCAAACTTTTGGAACATTAGGCTCCTATCTTTCTCGAAAAGTAAACGGTATAAAATTCATATATGACTTTATGCCTGCTTTTAATGAAATTGGTGAAGCGTCTGAATCAATGGTTTGTCCTAATACCAAAAACCTTATTACCTATTGTATCGATAAAATGGAAGAATCAACTTTAAATTATATTCCTTGTGTCCATTTTGACTCTCCAGATTGGATTATAAACTCCGTGATACAGAACACAAATAGTAACGAAATAGCTATTAGAATTCGCTGTCATGACTTCAATAGCCCTATGGAAGACTTCATTATTGAACGAGTTAACGAAAAGATTATTGGAGCAGCTCCCTCTAAAGATTTTTATATAATTTTAGATTTCTCCAATGTTGCTATAAATCAAAGTAGAATCTCAAATTCTATTACAAATTTTTCTCGATTACAGCATTCACATATAATTCTTGCACTAACAAATTGTCCGGGAGATGCTGCAAAGATATCTCCTTCAACTTTCGATATAGCAGATGCCCGCATTGATTTCCAAACTTATATGCATTTAAAAGAAACTTTTCCGACACTCCACTTTGGGGATTATACCGTCAGAATAAAAGGTGAACCCGATCAAAACGCCAATATAGATTACTATAATACTTATTTAAAAATATTCTACACAACTGAAGATAACTATATGATAGGAAAATCTGCACTTCTAAAAAATGATGGAATAGAAACCTTCATCTCTATTTGTCAAGAAATTGTGGATAGTGATGTGTATAAAAGCCAAGAGTTTTCAAATGGTGACCATGCTATCAAACAATGTGCAGACGAAGTTTTAAAAATTACAAACCACCAAAAACCAATAGAGTTTGGCATCAATCACCATATTGAATTAGTAGCAGATCAACTTCAACAGCAAGTTGCAGTTTCAACTCAATCACGCCAATTTTGACGAGTCTTTAAAGAATAGTATACAAATTCTTTAATAGAAGTAATATCCTGCTCATTCTTAAACAAATCTAATAGTTCGTGCTTTTTTAACTTCTTTAGCTTTTTAGAATATCCAAGAACATCTACTAAAGCTTCTAATTCTTTTTTCCATAGCAGCTTTAAAAGAAGTTCTAATTCTTGGGACGATTTTTTTCGTCCCTTCCTTTTTGTAATTAACCTATCCCCTTTACTACTTACCACCTTTATTCCCCACCAATTTGGAATAATCTCTTTCACTTCATTGTAATATTTTGGCGCTACAACGATAGTCATTCTTTCAAATAATTGATTATAATACTCCATTTGTCGAGGTAAGCGTATAAGTGTGTCACATTCACTTTTAATTTCAAATCCATGTATTATACCATTGACTACGGCAACGTCTATTCTTGAAGCTCCAAAATCTATTCCTAATTCATTAATTATTCTTGTGTTTGAGTCATTCTTGTGCTCATCATAAAGCTCTGCTAATAACATTTCCCTTAAATGTATATCTCTTAATTTCATTATCATCACCTATTTATATAATAAAGATTCAAATAATATTTTCAAGAATAACGCTACTATAATAATAATTCGCTTTCTTCAAATTTAACCCTTTTCGCTTGTCCCTTCACAGTTTCAACTATGGTAAACCCATGTTCTACCGCTTCACAAATTTTTGCTTTTCCTTGATTCCCATCTAAAATTAATACTAGTACTTTACCTGGCTCTATATTGTGCTCGATTTTTAAGCCGTTCAGATTCACATCTATATCTTTGATTCTCACATAGATCACTCCAATATGTTATAATTTATAAAGGTTTAAGTTGGGAGTAATCTCAACTTTTTTATTTGTCTACAGATATTGCACAACGTTATCTGGAACAAATGCTTGCTCAAGGGATAGATAGAGTCTTATCGGAATGGGTTCTTTATTTTCCCTTGCTTGTTTACAAAGTTCCTCAGCTTCTTCCCAATCAAACTGTTTATCTGTTACACGTTTGTACCTCCAAATACCCATCGTATAATCTTCAAATAGTTCATACCGATCATCAGGCGCTGTTGTTGGTTTTAATTCTTCAATTGCTCTTACCTGTCGTGGAATTTGAACAACTACATCAGTAAATCGCAATTGTGAATTCACCAGATGAATATGTGCTTTCTTAGGATCAAATGCTACTACTGGTTCAACATCAAATATTGTTAACTGCTTTGGCATTGCTCTTTCCCTCCAATACCCGCAAACCCGTTTTTAAAATCCCTTCAAGTTGCGTTAATGTTAATTGATCTAATGTTTTCCCATTTACCTCAGATAGCCCTAAACTAAGTAATTTACGAATAGTGAGCAATTTCCGTCTTTCAACCTCCTGCCTTAATAACATCATCATGCCTCCTGTTGGTTATCGTATCTTCTCTCTAAATTAATGAATTTGCTAAACTCTTTAATAAATGCAAGTTCAACTGTACCTACAGGGCCATTTCTCTGCTTGGCTAGAATAATTTCAGTTATGTTTTTATTCGCTGTTTCTGGATCGTAATAATCTTCACGATATAAAAATGCAATCAAATCTGCATCTTGCTCAATTTGCCCTGTCTCACGTAAATCAGATAATAAAGGACGTTTATCTTGTCTGTTCTCAACAGCACGACTTAACTGTGATAAAGCAATTACACATACATCCAATTCCCTAGCCATCAGTTTCAGTTTCCGGCTAATCTCGCCAATCTCTTGCATACGATTCCCTCTATGCTTTGGATCACCAACAATAAGCTGTAAATAATCAATCGCTATTAATACCTTTTTATCTGGATGTTTACGTTTCAGTTTTCTGGTTTTCGCATAAATTTCTTGCATTGTTACATTTACCTTATCGTATATTTCCAGTGAGAGATTGTTAATCAATCCCATTGCTTGGCTGATGTTTTCCCAGTCTTTGATATTGCAAAGTTTCTTAGGATTTTTCATTTTGGTTGCATCAACATTACCAGCGCTAGAAATCATTCGCTTGAGCAATTGTTCTTCTCCCATCTCTAGTGAAAAGATTCCAACTGCTGTATTCGAATCTGCTGCATGGTAAGCAACGTTTAGTACAAACGCCGTTTTCCCCATTGCTGGACGTGCACCAACAATGATTAAATCTCCTGCCTGTAATCCAGAAGTCATTCGATTTAAATCGTTATATCCAGTATTTATACCTGTTAAATCACCAACATCAACCTGTATTTTTTGATATAGCTCTACAAGAGTTCCTCTTAAATCAAATTCACCTGCATATCCTGTCTCTTCAATGGCATTCAGCTCATCAATTGTGTTGCTAATCGCACTAATATCCTTGTCATTTTTAAGACTGTTATATAAATTGACAACTACTTCTTGAGCGTGCCTCATCTTCCAAGATTCGATAACTAGACCTTCGTGATAAGAAAAATTCTTTGTTGTTGAAACTACCTCGGTTAAATTAACAAAAAACTCTACACCGCCAATTTGCTGGATAAAGTTTTCATCAAATTTAGCAATTACTGATACAAGATCTACTGGGCTCTCAGCATCATCTAATTCCTTCATAGCCTTAAAAACAATTTGATGTGCTGGATGTGAAAATTGTTTTTCTCTTAACTGACAATCTTTAATTAAATCACCTTCAAGAAGGATACTACCTAAAACACTTTGTTCAGCTTCTATATTGCGAATGATTTCGTTATTCATTGCATCATCCATCCGTTCTGCTGGTTAAGTGCTGCAAGTTCTTCATCAGTAGGCACATTTTGTTTCCAGGACTCTTGTTGCTGCAATACTTGCTTTGTTGATTCAGATAAACCTTTTTGTGGGTAAGTTGGTTGTTGCTTCACCTGTGCTATTTTCTTAGCGCGAAATGCTTTATCAGCCACCTCGACATCCGCTACTGTTTTAAGACCTTTAAGGTGCCAATCTCGTAAAATTGTATTTACGTAAGACATATTTCTAGTATTTTTCTCTAAAGCAATTTCCATGGCTTTAACAACAAGCTCTGCATTTAGGTCATCTACCCAAGCATGAATACCTTCTGCGATAAAAGGTGTAATGAATCCAAAATTTTGTTCGTAAAAAGAAATCGGATTAACTTCAACAACTTCTTCCGCGCTCGCGCGTTCTTCTTGTTGTTGTTCTTCTTTTTCTTCTTCTTTTTCTTCTTGCCCACCTGTCGTTGACGTATCGTCGAAGGTATCGTTAGCAACAAGAAATTCTTCGAAAATGGAACGAATTTTATCGTTTTTAACTTTTTGTGCAACTAAACCGACCAGACTAACATCTGATACTCCATCTAATTCTTTACGGATACAATCCTCAATCGGTTTACCACCTCTATTAAGGTTGTATTTTCCCCAGTTGGTAATCGCTAATTCTCGTGTTTCTGGATTATACTTAACTAATTTATGGTGCTTTTCAAAACGATCTAAGAGTGAATTAATACTTTCCATGGAGTATCCTAAATCAAAAGCCATTTGCTTTTTCGTAATTTGGTATACGCCAATTTGTGTAGTACGTGGATTTGTAAGAAGATACAGATTAAACAACTTATCTTCTGGAGTCATTTCCTCAATAACTTTTGCATCCTGCCAAAATGAAACTTGTACTTGTCTATAAACTGCCATGTTATTCATCCTCCCGTTTACATATCGCAAATCCGCCTTCTATACGTAATAAGCGATAATTCTTATATCCTTTTGCAAGATACTGCTGCACTAAGTGAATAAGATGCTGCTTTGATGTCGATTGCTGAAATATCTTAGGATTCAGTAATACTCTATGTAATGTTTTGTCTAAAATCATGCAGCACCCCCATTGTTATATAGCTTTTAATTTGATATAATTGGCTTAACTTAATATTTGAAAATCATTGATCTATCGCTCTGCAAAGCGGTAGATTTTGTATTTTTATGCTTCAAGATAAACGAAGCCTCAATAATTCTGATTCGAATTGCTATTAACTTCTTATTAAGCTTTAACTCTCTAACTTTACTTGACTCTCCAAAAATTGTAGCTAGCTTTATGTCTCCGCTTAATTCTGCTTCAAAACGAATTAACTTCTTGTAATCATCTAATCTAGGGTTTTCATAATTTACTGTCATTTACTATTTCTCCTTTACATTTGATTTTTCTATACAGATTACTTAATCAACTGTCTGTATACCGTCTCGCCCTTAAGGACATCTTCCAGTATTTAAAGACATCCTTCATTGAAAAATCATATTGGTCACATAAAACAGCTACCAAGTTTGTCATTGATGCTGCCGCATCTAAAATTTCATGCATAACCTTTTTCATTTCTTGTTTTTCATTTTCTGATAATGCTTGCGGTGGCTTAAACCAACAAACTGTTTCTAGTTGTTCAAGTGCTTCCGCTGTTTCTTTTTGGACCATATATTTCATGCTTGTAGGATGATGATCAACAAATTCCCCGTTGAAAAAGGGAATACTAACCGCTCCAGCTGCTTCTTGCCAAATGTGAAAGAAAAATTGTGGATCATCCAGTGCTTCTGAAATATGTTTGTGTAAATCCTTTGGCAAATGACGACTATTTGTTTCGTACTTTGCCAATGACTCACGACTTGCAGGAATATCTAAGGAGAGTTTTTCTTGAGTGTGACCTTGTCGTTTACGAGCCATGGCAATTTCTTTTCCTATGGCCATTTCTATATCCCCCATTCGTACCTAAACGATTATTTATTTGTGACAAGTAAATATGATAATTTTTTCTTTAGATAACTTGTTTGCTATAAAACTCGGTATTCTCTTCTATCCAAAAAGTATGCTTTTCAATCCATTGGAAGAGAAGATGTGTCGGGATCAATACTCCTGCTTCACGGAATACGGGAAAATCAGAGCGATTTAACAACTCAGAAGCTTTTGTACGTTTGATGTGAAGGAGCTCCATTAATTCCGTTACAGTAAGAAATGGCGGCAATTCATTTTGTTTTTGTAAATGTACCGTTGCCCTCTCCACTTCTTCACGAATGATTTGGCGAAAACTATCTACATCGAAGCTGAACATGTGGATCACCACCTTAGGCTAGTTTTTTAATACCTCTTGCCATTTTGGCAATATTCTCTTCAAAAAAAAGGTCAGCTATGGGTACATCAAATATATCAGCAACCATCGCTAAAGTTTCAGCAGAAAATTTATTACGACCTGTTTCTAAGTAGTAATAACCATTAATTGTTTTATAACCAAGCCTCTTAGACATCTCTTCAACTGAAAAATCTAACTCTTTTCTAAGGTATTTAATTTTTTCTAAATCAACCTTTTTAACTGTTTGTAACATTTTGCACCTCCTCATTTTGCCGAATTGGTAACTTATGCCTTTATATTATATTACCATTTCGGCAAAGTCAATCGATTTATATCCTTTTCGGTAAGTTTATTTTAGCTTATTTACCGATATGGTAAAATATTTAATATAAAAAAGAATAAAGGGGAGAAATATGAGCACATTAGCTAAGCGAATGCGTCACGTGCGCGAAATAAGAGGATATTCTCAAACTAGAGCTGCACAAGCTTTAAATGTTTCAAATGTGCAATTATCCCGTTATGAAGCAGGTGAACGAAAACCTGATCCAGATTTTATTAAAAATGCTGCTGATTTTTATGAAGTTTCTACTGATTACCTTCTAGGGATAATTGAAACATATACACATGAAAATGATACAGAAATTGACAAAGCCCTTAACGATCCAGAACTCGGTTTATGGTTCAAAGACATTAAAGATGCTTCTCCAGAGAAGCAAGAAGAACTGCGTCAGTTTTGGGAGTTTATCAAGATGAAAGAAAAGAACCGTAAGCCTGGGGATGAACAAAAATAATACACGCTCTTATTGCGTGTTTTTATTTATTCTGTAACTGTATAAAAATTACACATTTACATATTTTTTCAGATCACGAAAAATTAGATTGGTTATAAAAAACAAAAATATCAGATTTCTTAAAAAGTGGCTCTGTTAAAGTAGAGTGTTTATATTTAATACTTTCCCAATTAGTTATTTTTTATTGAGAGGTTGATGACAATGCCTTGCGTACATGAATTTGGAATAATTGATAATTTCGAAAGTCAGAGAAATTACAATGATTATAACCCTCAAAAATACAATTGCATTTCTGTTGATGATGATATTATCAATAGTTTAAATAAACTTTTATCTATAATGAAAACCTACTTTCATTCATTTAATCGCCCAGAATATGGTTTAGCCTATTGGGGAATAACAATTATTCCACCTGAATCATTATCATTATTTTATGATATAGTCACATCTTCAAGTTATTTTAAAAAATCTGCTGAACTAAATGAACTGGCTTCAAAAATTATAAAGGCAACAGAAGAAAAGAAATATATGATACATTATGGGATTTAAACCTAATACTTAGTTAATTCTACAAGATCATTATGGTATAGATTTCAAGATTTATCATTTAACAAGAAAGTGGGAAATCCTGATAAATAAGGTTTCCCTTGATTATTATGCAAATATCAACATTAAGGTTTAACAGAGCCTAAAAAATAGAAAATACGATTTAACTTCCAAAAAGCCCCTATACGGGCTTTTCTTTTTGCTCTATAATAAGAACGTATGTTCTTATTATACAAATATGGAGTGAAATGACATGTACAAATCACAGCCCTACTACACTACACAACTCGAAGACTACATCCAAAACTTGTACCAATCGCTGTCTATCTTTGTTCCAGAACAAATGGATATGATGAAGATTGCAAAAAAGCTAAACATTTGGCTTTATTTCGTTCCGATAGGAAGTTGTGCAATGGAGCGTAACGGTCTAGCAAGCATCGTATTAGATGACCGAAAGTCTCCACAGGAACAATTCGAAGATTTTGGTCATGAAATGGCACACCTACTCTTTCATACTGGGAATCAATTGAGTATGCCAAAGATGTTCTTAGACTATCAAGAAGCAAAGGCACAGAATTTTGCTATGCACTTTTGTATTCCTACTTTTATGTTGCAAAAGTTACCTCTCCCATCTATACGTTCAGAAGCAATTTACTTACTTTCTAATACATTTAACGTCACCGTAGAGCTTGCTAACAGGCGTTTAATACATTATGAAGAGCAAATGTTTGCAAGTCGCATACAAGACGTTTTACGGGTATATTACGCTGTTTAAATAATTATTAGGAGGTCTTAGTCCAATGAAAGGATATTTTAGAAAACGCGGTGACAAATGGTCTTTTACAGTTGATATTGGTATCGATCCAGAAACAGGGAAACGAAAACAAAAAAGTAAATCTGGTTTCAAAACAAAAAAAGAAGCACAAAAAGCTGCCGCGGTACTTATTACACAAGTAGAGCATGGTGACTATTTTGAAGAGAAAAAAGTTACCGTACAAGAATTTATGACACTTTGGCTTGAAACTGTGGCAAAGCATAATGTAAAATCCTCTACTTTCGCTGCATACAAAACAGCTGTTAAAAAAATTGTCACAGTAATAGGACATAGAAATATACATGAGCTAAAGGCTCCAATGATAACAGCGATGTATAATAAGTTCCTTAATGAAGGTGTGACAGAAGACTATGTAGGACTTCTTCATTCAATTTTGAAAACATCTCTAAATACTGCGGTTAAATGGGAATATGTGCACTCTAATATACTTACAAAAGTCACCAAGCCTAGAAAACAAAAGAAGGAAATGCAAACATGGTCATTTGAGGAAGCACGAAAGTTTCTTGATTACATGAAGAAAGATAAACAATATTATTATATTTTGTACATGCTAGCTATATATACTGGTATGCGCCGTGGTGAAATTTTAGGTCTTCGTTGGGGAGATATTAACTTCGAGACAGAAAAGATTAATATTAAACGAACATTGTATTACACTCCAAATGAAGGTATCTATGTGCAATCAACAAAAAATGAGCAATCTTCCCGAGCTATTTCTATTTCAAATTTTGTAATTGAAGAACTTAAAAAATATCGCATTTCTCAAAAAGAATTTGGACTACAACTTGGCATAATTTTTTCGGATGATAGTTATGTTGTAACAAAAGAAACTGGCCAACCTTTAAATCCAAATGGTATATATGATCATTTTACAAAAGCAATTAAAAAGGTTGGCTTGAAAAAGATTCGCTTCCATGATCTACGACATACTCATGCAACACTTATGTTACATCTTGGAGAACATCCAAAGATTGTTTCTGAACGATTGGGGCATTCTTCGATTGAGATGACAATGAATACATACTCGCACGTTACTTTAGACATGCAAAAGGAATCATCTGATCGATTCGAAAAAGCATTTCGAAAAACAAATTAGACTCAATGTGGTCAAAATGTGAGCAAATATTAAAAAATGCAAAGCTAAACCCTTTATTTACAAGGATTTTGGCTTTGTATTTTTGATACAACATGTACGGACAAA